>JAAEPA010000510.1 GCA_024222475.1 Gammaproteobacteria bacterium
CAAAATAACCCTTGTCTTCCCAGTGCTGGTACCAGGTCTGTTCAATCGAATGGGGATCGTAAGTCTTTTCCATCTCTCAGGCGGCGCAAATCAAAGGGCGCGATTATACCTTGCCCCCCAGCGGTTTTGCACTGTTTCTCTACTCATATCCGTTGCCAAGGATACTATCCCTTGCTGAAAAATTGTTTCTTGCGGGCGAGGTATGCGCAGATGGAGATTGCGACTGTCCGGGTGGTATGCGTTTATCTGAAATTGATCTGAATTTGAAGGGCAACGCTAGATGCGATATTGTCAGCACCCGGCCTTTAGGTCGCAATCTCCATCTGCACATACCTCTTCAATTTCCACAGTTTGGGCTTCCTGGTTTTGAGCACTGCTGCGTGAGCAGGAAAATCGTGGTGCAACTTCTGGTTTGACCTCTTGTCTCATCGGACTGAATTGCTCCTAAAGCTAAGGCGCTTTGCTGTGTCCTGATCATTGTTGATTGGAAAGATAATTATGATACTCCTCTTCGAAGCAAACACACGAATGTACAGGGAAATTGAAGAGGAAATCGAAAGCAGGCCTCGCGGCATAAAGGCAGGGTGCCGAAAAAGGGTATTTTTTTAAGGGTCAGGCGACATGGATGTCGCCTGTGGCGAGATCGAGGCATGGATGCCGCGGTCCGACGCATCGGGTCTCGCCTTGCCCTTAAAAAAATACC
The DNA here is from genome assembly GCA_024222475.1 of Gammaproteobacteria bacterium. Classification (GTDB taxonomy): domain Bacteria; phylum Pseudomonadota; class Gammaproteobacteria; order JAAEPA01; family JAAEPA01; genus JAAEPA01. The sequence goes on from JAAEPA010000510.1 coordinate 704, forward strand.
CTTTTTCGGGGAGCCGTAGGCCACCCTGTCAGCCGCGAGGGCTGCTTTCGCTTTCCTCGTTTAATGGGAAATCAGGGTTTGTTGAGGTCGCGCTGGATGGCTAGTTTGATTTCCTGCCAGGCGAGTTCCATGTGTTCGTCGAGGATGCGGCGGATGGTTTGTTCGAGCGCGGGGTTGTCCGTGAACGGATCGATGGCGCCGAGGTCGGGTTCGGTTAGATCGATTCCGGTGTCATCGATGTTGGGATCGTCAGCCCTGATATCGAGTTCTTCGTCTAGGCCCAGATCAGAAATTTTGATTTCTACGCCGTCGTCGATCAGATCGGTCAGTGTGGGTATGTCGCTTTTATCGCTCATAGGTTGACGTGGTTGAGCGGATACCCGCGTTCTTTGTAAAAACTGTA
>JAAEPA010000511.1 GCA_024222475.1 Gammaproteobacteria bacterium
AATCCAAAGGCCGTTATTGATGCAATATCGGCATAGAAGTCGCCATGAAACGCGCTTAGCGATGCCGCAGTCAGGCTTTTGGTGCATGGAATGTGGTAGCTGGAGTTGTTCCCGCAATGTGAGAAGCGGGTGAGATTATTCGAGTTTGATAGGATCATTTTCCGTGGCACCCAGCAACTTGACAGTACCGGCTCTCTTGCAGATGGATCTCTGACCATGTCCAGAGAAGGTTATGCAGCGACATTGATTGAGACATGCATTCCCAATCGATGAGCCATATCAACCAGGCTGTCCAGGCGAAAATCATTGATCTTACCCTTCAGAAGGGCGCTGACTCGCGGCTGGGTGATATGCAACATCTCAGCAGCCTGAGTTTGCGTTAGGCCCTGGTCCTTTATCCGTTCTGATATTTCCATCATCAATGCAGAGCGCAGCTTCAGGTTCTCCCGCCGCACCGGGTCGTCCTCGAGGGCATCCCAGACACTGGTAAACTGATCGTTCTTACTCATCGCTCATGCCTCATTCTGAAGCTGCTTAAGCGCCTGCTTCGCTGTATCGATATCCTGTTTCCTCGTTTTCTGGGTCTTCTTCTGGAATGCATGCAGGACGTAGACGGCATCCGCAAACTTTGTCACGTAAATCACCCGATACTGTCCCTCGTGCATGATTCGGATTTCCCGGACGACCGATCCAATTGAGGGCATTGGTTTCCAATTGGTAGGCTCCAATCCGTGTTGAACCCGATCCAACTGATAACCGGCCTCACGCTTGGCGACTGCGGGGAGGTCGCCAAGTTCTTCGAGAGAGCGTCCACAAAATCGGATGTCCCTCATATCGGAATTATATCCCTACATGTATACTTATTCAAGTACCGATATATTACTTTGGCTCGGCGCTATTGAAGGTTCGTTCGACATCCGGAGGCCTCTTGTGGGTAGGGACAGGGTACGTTGTTGCATGGCGATAGACACGATCTGGACACGATGGCTTTCTAACTCATTGAAACATAACGAAACACCGAATGTTCGAATCCCTCCCTTTCCGCCAAATGTCTTTTTAAAACAATAGATTAGAGTGTTGTAAATCCCTCGATACGGCGGAAGCTGTTTCAGAAGAGTTCGTTACGTTTCAGCAAGTTAAAAGCTCACCGAGTAACTTCTCAATAATCCCGTGCATTGCATCAAATAGAACTGGACTCCCAAGACGGAAGGGGTAATATTCAGCCCCATGGAAACAATACTCACGCTGCAAGGCAGACAGGTTGCGGCACATGATCTCGCCACCATAC
>JAAEPA010000512.1 GCA_024222475.1 Gammaproteobacteria bacterium
AGAATAATTAATGAGCGTCGGTGAATAGGATTTCGTCTACAATATTATGCTCCGTTGCTTGGGTCTAGGAGGCTGTCCGAGAATAGAGAACCTACTGCGGAAAATCCATTTTGGCCGGATTTCCCGATTAAATTCGTTAAATATGCCCAATATTCGCCTTATTTAATCGAAAAATCCGGCTCAATATGGCTTTCCCTCTCTACGACCCCCATTCTCGGACAGCCTCCTAGGCGTAAGCGGGCCAGGAGTAAATTTACGCTTGGATAGAATTTTCAAACCCAATAGGGTTCCATCATGTCTAATCGCACCTTGTTTCTCGACCAGCGTATCTATGATTATCTGCTGTCCATCTCGTTACGAGAGTCGGCGTCATTACAGCGCTTGCGTGAGGAGACGGCAACCGTCAGTCATTCGAATATGCAGATTGCTCCCGAGCAGGGACAATTCATGGCCCTGTTGGTGCAGCTGATGGGCGTTTCCAAGGCCCTGGAGATTGGCACTTATACCGGATACAGTGCCCTGTGTATGGCCTTGGCGATGCCGGAGCAGGGAGAGCTGATTTGCTGTGATATCAGCGATGAGTGGACTTCGGTTGCCCGGCGATATTGGAAGCAGGCCGGGGTGGGACATAAGATCGATCTGCGCCTGGCTCCGGCGCTAGATACCCTAGATGAGCTGTTGGCGCGAGGGCTGGAAGGGCAGTTTGATTTCGCTTTTATCGATGCCGATAAACAGAACTATGTGAATTACTATGAGCGTTGTCTACAATTGCTGCGCCCCGGTGGATTGATCGTGGTGGATAACACCCTGTGGGACGGCGCCGTCGCTGATCCGGACAATAATGCTCTGGACACCTGTGCTATTCGAGAATTTAATCAGGTCCTGCGCGACGATGCGCGTGTTGCACTAAGTCTGGTGCCGATCGGAGATGGACTGACCCTGGTGCGGGTGTAGCACATCGAACACCTTTGACTACAATCGGTACTGAATAGTACTCGTCTAGAGATCGATCTCATCTAGCCAGCGGCGGAAGCACGCAGTTCCAAACCGTTCGAACTGCTGTCCCCTGCGTGGGGATTCGGTTCTCAATTGGGTCACCGATATACCGGGAGTAGTGGCAATTTCGAAGGCGTGTCCAATCAGCCATCTTTCCATATCCTTGGCCAGCACCTCCTTGGACATACTGGATCTCATAGCCTCTGGCCCGCAGGACGGGTTCGATACTGCCAAGATGCTCGCTATTGATGCTTGTCCACCAGAGCACTGCTTAGGGGCTAGAATAGAGGGTGTTTGTACTACTTACTATTTCGACCTATTTCGTCTGCAGCCCTAAGCTACCCGCCTGATTTTTTGATCTAGTCAAACCCACCTTTGATCATTTCAGCGTCGCGCTTGATGCCTTGGTGGGGTCCGATGGCAATTCGGTAGCTGCTCGATTCTCATGACTTGATATTTCAGACCTGCTCCCCATCTAGAACTTATTAGCAACATGTCATTAATCTCAAGAATTTGAGGAGGCAGTATGGTTATGAAATTCGGGTATCCCTTCGAAAGCATTCTCAACATTCAGCGGGCCCTGGAAGACAGTATGACCAGCGATTGGTTCGGTCCCAGCACCAGTAGTCGTGGAGGATTTCCGCCAATAAATGTATTTAGGGAAAATAATAGTTATATCGTCATCGCCGAGCTATCTGGTGTAAGTCGTGATGCTATCAATGTTGAGATACACCGTAGGCAGGTACGTCTGTCTGGTAATAAAGAGATCAATTATGGAGAAAAGGTCAGCATCCACCGCCGAGAACGCGAAGCCGGCAATTTTGATCGAACGATTAGCTTGCCCTTCGAGGTAGACCGCGACAATGTCAAGGCAGAGTACCGTGATGGCGTACTGGTCCTACACCTCTCTCGTGCGGAGCAGGACAAACCACGTTCTATCGCAATTGACTAAAGACAACTTGGTGATCAACAGAATAGATTGACATGGTGAGGAATTGATTATGACAGAGAATAAAACATTAGAGGTTCAGCAGAAAAAGGAACTTCAGGAAAAAGAGGAAAAAACCATTCCCGGCCGTTTCTACGTGCCCTATACGGATATCTACGAAACCGAGCAGGCCCTCGTGGTGGTGATGGAAATACCAGGTGTCGATAAAAAGGACATTGACATCAAGCTGGAAAAAAATGAAATCTCAATCGAAGGGCGGGTTGATTTCAACAAATATGAGAACTTCAAGCCCACGTATACGGAATATAACGTTGGTCATTTCTCACGCAGCTTCCGACTCTCCAGCGAGATCGATCAGAGCGCCATAGACGCGAATGTCGCAGACGGGGTACTGACACTCAATCTGCCTAAGGTGCCTGAGGCTGCACCGAGGGCGATTCAAATCAATTAAACCTTGGAAAAAACTGGAACAGCCGAAAGCGGTTGTTCCAGTTTTGCATGCACAACGCGCTCAGAATAACTCTACTTTTCGCACCACCTAAGTCGATTGAACAATGTAGCGGGTTTTGGGATTCACCCTGATGTAATAAAATGCAGTGGACTTGTGCCGCCCCAGTCGATGCGTTAGCAGAATATGCAATTTGCGATCTGAATGACAAAAAGGGTATCGGACCCGGAACCGAAATAACTTCTCTATCTAGCTACCTTATCGCCCGTCTTGGACGTTGCGACACAGTGACATAACCTGGCTATGCGTCTGTTGTCGGGCCTTGAATACGAATCATTGTGCGGCGCCAGTTGGTCAACTTATTTAGTTCGCATTCCTTAGGGACGTTGTTGATAGACGGGTATCATGAATACCCTCGTTGATAACTTTTCCAATCAGCGGCAGAACTGTGTTGGAAGGGGATCGTGGCCACAATATACCTGTGATTTTTCTGGATAACGATTTGGAAGAAAACATTCCCGAGGATCGTCTGCTCACCCATTATGTGTATGGCGGAGGAGAGGAATATCGGTTCAAGCAGGAAATAGTACTAGGTATCGGAGGCGTAAGCGTATTCCAGGCCCTGGGCCTGAGGGTGAGGGCATATCATATGAATGAAGGCCATTCTGCCTTTTTAGCTATTGAACTCAGTCAACAGTATAAACGTCACCGAAAGCAGATTACCTCTAGCGAATGCAGCTTTCACATTGCTCCGATCAAGGATGTATGCATTTTCACTACGCATACCCCGATCGAATCCGCCCATGACCGCTTTGATTATGAACTCGTCAACCAGATCCTCGACGGCGCAGTCAATATATCGGATTTAAAGTTACTCGCTGGACCAGATCATTAAGATCGTCTTTTTACCAAATTATGATATGGCCACTAGTCAGATGTCGGTAGCCGGCTCAGATGTCTGGCTGAATACACCCCTACCGCCAATGGAGGCCTCTGGGACCAGTGGCATGAAGGCCGCACTGAATGGAGTCCCCAATCTCAGTGTGCTGGATGGTTGGTGGATTGAAGGTCACATAGAAGGAGTGACAGGTTGGGCCCTAGCAGAAAATGATGTGAAGGATGGTGGAGACAGCGAGACATTGTACAAAAAGCTAGAGCAAAAGGTTTTACCCCTCTACTACAACAATCGATCTGGCTGGATCTTAGTTATGAAAGGATCCATCACTAAAAATGCCTACTATTTTAATAGTCATAGGATGATGCGAAGATATACCACCGAGGCCTACAATCGTTAAATCCGTTTGATATCTGATGAACGGCGCCCGAATGGATTCCTAACCGCCACTCCCACACCCTCAGTCACTGCCATTTTCCTCGCAATTTAAAGAAGCGAGGTAAGTGCGTTGCACCGATCATCAATTCCCTCCCTATCATCCAAACGCAAATCTGAAACCTGAGTCATATAGGGTAATCTGCAGCCCTGCCAAATCCTCGTATAAGGTACTGCAATGGGACTCTATATCTTTCTTGGAATACTCCTTCTGACTGCGCTATACGCCATTGTGATTTATAACAATCTCGTTTCGTTGAAACACAATATATCCAAGGCTTGGTCCAACATCGACGTGTTGTTGAAACAACGCTATGAAGAAATCCCCAAGCTTGTCGAGGTATGTAAGCAATATATGAGTTACGAGCAGGAGACTCTTGAGAAGGTCATGCTGGCCCGTTCACATGTCGCTGCAGCTCAACAAAGCGGTGATATTCATGCCTTAGGTGAAGCAGAGGGCATGTTGCGCATGGGGTTAGGAAATCTCTTTGCAGTCGCCGAAGCTTATCCTGAACTCAAAGCCAATGAGAGTTTTCAGCATCTGCAGGCACGCATTTCCGGACTTGAAAATGGCATCGCTGACAGGCGCGAATTCTATAATGAAAGCGTCAACAACAACAATGTGCGTATTGAACAGATTCCCGACGTATTCGTTGCAAAAGCATTTCATTTCAATGACTTCGAACTGTTGGAATTCAGTGACCAGGAGAAAGCTGATCCTAATCTCAGTCAACTATTTAGTCAGTAAGTAAACCATGCTGGAGGGACTGCGAAGTATCGTGCTTGCCATGAGCGATATCGGCTTCTTGTTTTGCATCTGTCCGTCCATAGGTATCGCGGGGATTGGACTCGGTCTGCTATGGCGGGGTCTGCACCGTACCCGCTTGATCGAAGGCGTTCCCACCTCTAAGGTGCGTTCGGCGGCACAAGGTTATACTGAACTGGTCGGAATGGCCAAGCTGATTCAGGACTCACAGATAGTGTCACCACTCAGCGGCCGCAGCTGTGTCTGGTATGACTACACAATACAGGAAAACGTTGGCATGTTTAGCCACAAGAGGCTCAGTGTTAACTCGAACAGCAGCGACAACCTATTCGTGCTCGAAGATGATACAGGACAATGTGTCATCGATCCAGAGGGCGCAGAGATCCAACCCAGTAAGACCAGCATATGGTATGGCAATACTGCGTGGCCTGAGCATGGTCCACTTGGTGCGTATGGCATTCTTTCATTGGGACACCGTTACCGCTACACCGAACGCATCATCAAGCCGGGTGATACTCTTTATGCAATCGGTTATTTTATTACCCAAGGCACAGATTATCAGGGCGAATTGAAGCATGACATCGGAGCAATCCTTCGTGCATGGAAAAACGATCCTCAGAAAATGCGCAGCCTGGATCTCAACCAAGATGGCAATATCGATATGCAGGAGTGGGCACGAGCCCGTAGGTCTGCTGAAAAGGAAGCGATCAGGGAACGCGCTCGGCGCGCAACCATTGCGGTGACTCACCTGCTACGTGCCAGTGACGAAAAATCCCGACCTTTCATCCTGTCCACCCATCTCCAGAACCACTTGACCCGCCGCTTCAGGATTCAGGCGATACTGGGTTTGTCGATATTTGCTGGCGTCGGAATTACAAGCATATGGGCCGTGTTGACACGTTTGGGATCGGGTTAGAGATAAGGATACAAGCTATTTTTTCTAAAAAACTATATCCCTAGGAATGGGCGCAGCGTCCTGCCCAAAACGCCAGAGAAACGCAGACGTTCATCGGTGGCAATCAGACAATTGCGGGATTGGTCTGTATCCGCTACAGGCCGGTAATATACGCTGTCATCTAAATCCGCAAGATCACCACCCTGAAAATGCCCAATCTCATCCAGGTACGAACCACATTTGGATCGCGTTTTTTACGCCATCGACTACGGCAACGCACGATGTAATGCACCGAAGCGCATGCGGTATTGAGCCGGTGTAAGTTTCACCCGTCGGCGAAACAAGCGGTTGAAGAGTCCCGCGCCTTCGTAACCCACTTCATTGGCGATAGCCTCGATCGGCTGATTGAGATGGTGGTGGCGGAAATAGCGTATGGATAAATATAGATGGCGGACCACTGAACAATCTGAGCATCACCATAGACGCTTGGGGTTGGCAATCTGTCTTTGGATTCAATTTCGCCAAAGACAGTGCACATGTATTCCGCACTATAGTGTTTTAAAATAAACAAAGCACTAAGCGCGTCGAAAGAATAATAGCACCTCACTCCTTAACGGGCGCGCTTCTGCTCTGATGCCTTGCGGACATTAGCTTTTGGTACTCCTCCGGTTCCAGTATTTGTCGGATATCTACAAAACTGCCGCTGGGAAATCTTCGAACCTCTTCCAGCACAGAAATAATCCGTTCTGCTGCGATGTCCGGTGACGCCATGACATCGGTGCCCCTAGCGTTGCGAATTCGATTCAGGGCCGGATACACTACCGGGTCTGGTTCAACGCAAAGATAATCCATCATGGCTGTGTCGATCAGGCCGGGGGCCAGTGCGCTGATATGGGTATCGGGAAATTCGTGGGCATAGAGCTGAGCCAGCATGTTGAGTGTCGCCTTGGACAGGGCATAACCACCCCAGCCCTTATTACCCAACACGGCCGCTCCCGAGGAGATAAGAATAATCTGGGCGACTGGTCGATCCCAGGTCAGTAACCAGTCTAAGAGCAACTTGTTCGACCAGACATTGATGTCCATAATGTGCCGGATCTCATCCATGGAGGTCTTGGCCATGGTCTTGATCTCCCCCAATATGCCCGCATTCAGTAACACCAAATCGAGCCCCTTAGCTTTCCCTAGCAGGGTCTCCATGGCGACGGGTATGGTATTAAAATTCGTCAAATCGCATTGGATGTCTTTGAGATCTCCCTCAAGGCCGGTGTAACCCCGGCGACTACAACCAAAAATCCTACAGCCTCGTTTCAGAAAAGCGGCGCTCAGGCCGCGGCCAAGGCCGGAACTGTTACCGGTAATGAATATCGATTGTTGGGCCTGGGTCATGTCAAATAGGCTTTAATGATAATGGGCCTATTTTGACACAGAAGAGTCGAAAGTCGTAACCTACCTTGTTGTAGGCCACTGTGTCTGGGAGACTGAGACCGTCATTCGACTTTTTCCGCAAGGAAGGCGGGTAGAGATGAGCAACATGAAGCTTGGAGACGAAGAAAATGAGAGACCATTACGATTTCCCTAAAATGAAAGGGCGAAAAAACCCGTATTCCAAATACTTAAAACAACTGGTTACCATCCGGCTAGACCGCGATACCGTTGGTTATTTCAAGTCTATTGCTGAGGAAACGGGTATTCCTTAATCAAAGTCTAATCAATCTTTATCTTCGTGATTGCGCAGCTCATAGGCGAAAGCTGCAAATATTGAGCGCAATCGGTACTGAATAGAACCCCTTTAGAGGCCGATCTCATCTAGCCAGCGGCGGAAGCATTCAGTTCCAAATCGTTCAAGCTGCTGTCCCCAGCGTTGGGATTCGGTTCTCAATTGGGTCACCGATATACCGGGGGTGGTGGCAATTTCGAAGGCGTGTCCAATCAGCCATCTTTCCATATCCTTGGCTAGCACCTCAGGGTGAAACTGTAGTGCCAGCGCATTAGTGCCCCAGCTGAAGGCCTGATTTTCATAGTGTGTACTGGACGCAAGTCGGGTGGCACCCACCGGCAGATCAAAGGTGTCACCATGCCAATGCAAAACCTGGTTCGGCGGGGCAGCGGGAGGGTTGAGGCAAGAGGTCTGGCCGGCTTGGGTCAGGGTGATCGGTGCCCATCCTATTTCCTTGCGAGGGCCGGGATATACTCGCGCATTCAGGGCACGGGCGATGAGCTGGCTGCCCAGACACAGACCAAGAACGGGTAAACCTCGATCCAGCCGGGTTGCTATGATTTCGAGTTCTTGCCTTAAAAAGGGGTAGGCCTCGTCCTCATAGGC
>JAAEPA010000513.1 GCA_024222475.1 Gammaproteobacteria bacterium
GGCAATCTTCAATCTCTCGCATGTGCTCAAACAGCTCAGGGAAGAAATGCTCGATGGTTTGATATAACTGCTGGGCGATCGATGCGCCGCGCCAGCGGGTTTGGTGATTGTGCCTTTGCTTCGCCTTGGCTCGGGCTACACGTTTTTCGCGTTTTTTTGTTGGCGTTGTATAATGTTTTTTGAATGCCTCTTCATCGCTACTTTTTATGTTGTGGTTTGTGTTCGTTCATTGTCACGCCAAATATTAAAGATTCATCGTACTCAGACGCTATGGGGTTATTACAAAATCCTCCGCACCTAAGGCGTATTCGACACGGGATCTAAAACATGTTGCATGACCTCGATTCTTTCTCGGAATATCAGTCAATCCCTCACTCTATTCATACCAGCCAGTCCCAATCGAAACGTCACATCAAGTATTGGTCAAAGTTGCTCAGATTGACTGTTTTCCTGCTTGTTTCATACCTCGCCGCACCTGGTTTCACACCGGCCCGAGCCGAACCTAGTGCAATCGAAAAACTCAAGTCCTTGAGTCTTGACCAGCTGGCGCAGCTCGAGGTTTCCATCGCCTCCAACATACCCCATTCTCTCGCTAAATCGGCTGCTGCTGTTCATGTACTAACCCAGGAGGACATTCGCCGCTCTGGTGCCACAACCATTCCCGAGATACTGCGTTTAGTCCCGGGTATGCATGTGGCACGCATCAACGCCAACAGCTGGGCCATCAGCGCCCGCGGTTTCAATGACATCTTCTCCAACAAGCTATTGGTACTGATGGATGGCAGAAGTGTCTATACCCCGCTGTTCTCGGGGGTGTATTGGGACACCCAGGACACACTGCTAGAGGATATTGAACGCATCGAGGTAATACGTGGACCAGGAGCCGCCGTTTGGGGTGCCAATGCCGTCAACGGTGTGATCAATATCATCACCAAGTCCGCGCATGACTCTCGTGGCGGACTGGTCAGCGCGGGCGTGGGCAACGAGGAACGTTGGAATGTCGGCGGCCGTTTCGGTGGCGAGCTTGGCCAGAGCGGGGCCTATCGGGTATATGCCAAGGCATTTGAACGCGATAGCGCGCGTACCACCGACGGCCGTAAGGGTGAGGACGAATGGGATGCCCGCAGGTTGGGTTTTCGTACTGATCTAGAGCTCAGTGCAACTGATCAGCTCACTGTGCAAGGTGATGCTTACGATGGTAGCGCAGAGCAATCCTTGGATATCACCGGAGCAGCAATGAACGTCATCAATGACCAAGAACTCTACGGCGGTAACCTTCTAAGCCGCTGGTCGCACCATACTGAGGCATTCGGCGAATTCCAGATTCAGGCCTATTATGATCGAGCCCACCGCAAGGACGTGCGCCTTGATCAGACTATCGAGACGGTCGATGTTGCCTTTCGCCATAGCCTGTCCCTCAGCGCGAGGCAGCAGCTGGCCTGGGGACTGGGATACCGGCACATCCAAGATGATATCCCCAGCGGTTCGTTAGGGAGCGTAGCATTGGATCCAACCGCAAGGGACTACGATATCATGAATATTTTCATCGAGGATGAGATCGATGTGGTGCCGGATACACTACGCTTTAGTGTCGGCGCCAAGCTAGAGGACAATGACTTTACCGGCAACGAGCTGCAGCCAAACCTGCGTCTGCTGTGGACCCCGGATGAGCGCCAGGTCCTGTGGACGGCATGGTCTCGTGCGGTGCGCACGCCTTCACGCGTTGAATCGGACCTGTCGGTCAGACTTCCTTCAGTCATCGTCTCGGGCAATCCGGATCAGAAGCCCGAAACGGTCAATGCCTATGAGGCGGGCTATCGGCTGCAGGTGCACGAACATTTGGCTATGGATGCCGCTGTTTATCACAATGAATATAAGAATCTGGTTACTATCGATACCCTGGGTTTTGCCTCTCCACCCCTGCCACCACCGGCACCCTTTCCGCCGATGCAGGTCACATTGGGCAATGGCGTCGAAGCAAGTGGACAGGGTTTCGAGTTGGCCGTGGACTGGGAGGCGAAACAAAACTGGCGTCTGCGACTTGCTTACACCTATCTGGATATCGATGTCAAATCAGTAAAGCCCAACTCGGAATCATCATTTGATCTGGAAGCCTATCCCGAACACCAGGTAGTGCTGCGCTCCTTGCTGGACATTGGTGCCGCATGGGAGTTGGATACGTATCTCTATTACGTCGATGCATTGAAAAATTCCACAGTGAATTCGTACCCGAGAATTGATCTAAGGCTTGGCTGGCATGGCCTGCATGACTGGGAGACCAGCCTGATACTGCAAAACCTGTTCGATGACCAGCATCTGGAGTTCATTCCTGCTGAGAGCACCTCAGGCGGTGGACTGGTTCCAACTGAGGTGGAACGATCGGTCTTATTGAACCTAAAAAAGTATTTTTAAGCTTGGTTTTCCGAATCCATCCAAATCGTTAATGAGCAGGATGCGCTATCGAATGGCCCTGTTGAGCTTCACTAAACGCTGCCTCATAGCACCGGCTATTGTGCTGTGCCTGGTTTGCCTGATGGGTGGAAACAGCAATCGTCTCAAGGTTACCGAGATTCAGATCAAGGCGGTTTTCCTATACAACTTTGCCAGTTTCATTCGTATCCCAGCTCGCGCATTTCGAACAGAAAATGCCTCCATAGAATATTGCGTGGCGGAGGATCAGCAGATGGCCATGATCCTTGAGTCTGTTGTCAAGGGAGAGGTCGTACAAGGACACCGTCTAGCCGTAAAACACATCGATAGTCCAGATCAAGTTCCCGGTTGCCATGTGCTCTACATCGGTATGCACGATAGTATCGGTGTAGAGCGCTATTTGCAGATGACGGCAAAGCAGGACACCTTAACAGTAAGCGATGATGCGCTGTTTGTGAAACGCGGAGGCATGGTCAGTCTATTGCGCAAAGGCCGGCGTATCTACCCATTAATCAATATGGATGAGGTACAGCAAAGTAAAATCAGTCTCAGCGCGAAGCTGTTGGCGTTGGCCACCCTGGTTGGAACGCAGGACGAGTAATCACCATGAAGAATTGGTTACGCAATCTACCCATCAAGACCAAGCTGGTCGGTATCGTGCTGGTGACCAGCGCGATTGGTTTGCTGGCCTCTATCATTGCGCTGGTTGCAACAGAGTTCGTGACAACCCGTAAAGCCATGGTTGATCATGTGTCGGTCGTGGCACGTATCATCGGGGTCAATAGCACGGCGGCATTGGCCTTCCAGGACCCTGAGACCGCTGCCGAGATTCTTTCTGCCTTGAGCAATGAACCCGAGGTCATCAGCGCTCAGATTTACCTACCAAATGGTACACAATTCGCTACTTACCATAGCATTGATCCGCGTTTTACGGATCTGAAGATCGAGGTGAATACCAAGCAAGGACAAGGCTGGGAGAGTTCAGGTCAAGAGGGATCAGTACATTATAAATATCGTAGCGGTTATCTTGATGTTCAGTTGCCCATCTTTTTGGGAAATCGCATCTTGGGCGATATCACTCTGCAGTGGTATCTGGGGGGTATTTGGTCTAAGGCCGGACGTGACGTTTTCATCGCCTGTCTGGCGCTATTCATAGCGTTCTTGCTGGCTTATCTGTTGGCCACCCGGCTCCAGCGGATTATTTCCGTCCCTATCTCAGAATTGGTAAATCGAATGCACGAGATCTCTAACCGCCAGGATTACTCGCTGCGCGTGGAGAAAAAAGCAGATGATGAGTTGGGCAAGTTAATGGATGGTTTTAATGCCATGCTGGGCCAGATCGAATCACGGGATCAGGAACTTCAACTAGCCAAGGAAGAGGCCGTGTCGGCCAACTGTGCAAAGTCACAATTCCTGGCTACCATGAGTCACGAGATACGTACACCGATGAACGGTGTTCTGGGTATGGCCGAACTTCTCGAGAGCACAGAACTGTCTGACCGGCAACGTCGCTTTGCAGGTAATATTCGCCGCTCTGGTGAGGCATTGCTCACTATTATCAACGATATACTGGATTTCTCTAAGGTCGAGGCCGGCAAGCTGGAACTTGAAGACACCGCATTTGATTTGCGCACGCTGGTCGAGGATCTGACCGAGCTTCTCGCTGAGCGGGCCCATCAGAAGGGCATGGAATTTTTCAGCTCCGTGGTACCGGCTACCCATGTGATGTACCGTGGCGATCCGGGCAGACTACGCCAGATTCTGATAAATCTTGTGGGTAATGCAATCAAGTTCACTGAGGCCGGGGAGATCTCTGTGCGCGTCGATTCGGTCCTGGATGATGAACGGCGTGCTGAGTTGCGTTTCCAGGTACATGATACTGGGGTTGGTATTACCCCCGAAGTGCAGAAGAAGATCTTCGGGGCCTTCTCGCAAGCCGATAGTTCTACCACACGTAAATTCGGAGGCACTGGTTTAGGACTCGCTATATGCAAACGGCTCGTTACACTCATGGGCGGAGAGATCGGTGTCGATAGCCGTCTCGGTGAAGGATCGACCTTCTGGTTCACCGTTCTGCTCATCAAGGAAGGGTGTGCGCCAGAGGCGCATCAGATGACGACCCAAGTACTGAGCGGGCGGTATGTGCTGGTAGTGGACGACAACCAGGGTTACCAGGAGGTGCTCAGAGAGCAACTCACCAGCTGGGGATTGAGACCTGTATTCGCTGGCAGTGTCGTTGAAGCGCTGGCGGTTTTGCATCGCTCTGAGAGTAACAACGCGGATCTTGACCTTGCATTGATCGATCACGATATGCCTGAGGTCGATGGTATTGAGTTGGTTCGCAGAATCCGCTCGAGCAAGACCTGGTGTACACTTCCCATAGTGATGATGGGGATGGCCAGTTGCAGTAATTCGAGCGATTGGGGGGTCCTGGGTGTGCAGTCCTATCTCACTAAGCCGGTGCGACTCTCCGAGCTTAGTCAACAGTTGACTCTAGCCACCGGGGAGGTGGAGCAGGAGATCTCTGAACGGCTTGAGATGATCGCAGATGTTGAACAAGACCTAGATCCAGATAGTCACGTTTTGCTAGTCGAAGACAATCCGGTGAACCAGGAACTCGCGGTCGCGATGCTGGAAGGGATAGGGGTTGCCGTAGATGTGGCGATGAACGGGCAAGAGGCTCTGGATGCGCTTGCCAGGCAGTCCTATGGTGCTGTGTTCATGGATTGCCTGATGCCGATAATGGACGGATTCCAGGCTACCGAGGAACTGAGACGTCGGGAAACCCAGGTCAATGAGGGTCGCCATACACCGGTGATTGCCCTTACTGCCAACGCGCTTACCGGTGACCGTGAGCACTGTATCGAGGTCGGGATGGATGACTATTTGGCCAAGCCGTTCACCCAAAAACAGTTGCGGGAGATGATCAACCGGTTTGTAGGTCAGATAACCTGAGCTCGCGGATTATGCCTTGATACCAAAACGAATAGCGTAGGTTAGCGCTGAGGAACGAAGCCCAACGTTTTAGCCATAGTTGCGTGTTGGGCTTCGTTCCTCAGCGCTAACCTACATAGAATTGGTCACAAGTTAAATTCCTGTAGTGTTTTGTAACCGATCCATTCCTGCGCTTTTACTCCATCCGATCGTCTAAATACAGAGCAAACCCGAGCCTTAAATAGCCAAGTAATTATCGACCTATTTCTTAGACGATCGTAGTGAGGGAAAGAGATTTGGGGGTAGAGCAAAGGAGCGGGTGGAGTTGTACCTATTTAACGAAAAGGATTGGGTGAACTCATCGAAATCCAACCTTTCCGCAGTAGATCAGCCCTAAGCCCGACGGGCTTCCAGCAACTTCCAAGGGTCTACCGGGCAAGTAAAGCATTATTTAAAGAGGGTCTACGCGGATTAACTTTAGACGCAACAACCACCAGCTAAAGCTGGTGGGTTAGTATTATGGACTGAAAGTCTGGATAC
>JAAEPA010000514.1 GCA_024222475.1 Gammaproteobacteria bacterium
GGTTGAGGAAAACACCAGCTTGAAGAATTCGGTTGGAAAAAAAATCAGTAGGGGGCAGAAGTGATCGAAGCATTGAAACAGATCGACCTGAGGGAGTTTATGAGCCGGTGTTGGCAGACCCGTTTTCAAAAAGAGGGAACGCATTACGTCGCGCTATCGCCCTTCCGGGAGGAAAAGACGCCGAGCTTATATGTGAGTCGGGAGAAGGACGGTCATTGGGTTTATTTCGATCACGGCAGCGGGCGCGGCGGCACGGTGATCGATGCCGTGATGGAATACGAGGGCGATGATGATCTGGGACGAGCGATTGGGACAGCAACGCGTATGGCGCAGGAAGTGGGGCTGCTGGCCAAGAAATGGGAACCCTGTGGGCGGCCGGAGAAACAGGACCTGGAGGGGTTGTTCAAGAAGTTACGCGAGCATGAAACGACGCTTGTCGGGGACTACCTGGTCGGGCGAGGGATTGCTGCGGAGTTGGTAGAGCGAATGATCTCATCTGGTGTAGTGGTGCTCAACCGTCTCCATGGGAGCGCCTACTGCTGCTTTGCGGTTCGTGATGCCAAAGGGGGGTTGCGTTCGCTGTATAACCGGAAAATCAACGGGTCGGCCAAGCGGGAGAAATTTCTGCTGGGTGAACAGTATCCGTTCTGTCTGGATTGGAAAAAGTCGGCCGAAGCCGTCAAGATTTACCTTTGCGAAGGGATCATCGATGCACTGAGCCTGCTCACACTGGAAGAGGATGCGTGCGTGTTGGGATTCCCGGGAGTCCACTGCGTCCCGAAAGCCGATGACTGGCTGCCGTCAAAGGCGGTCTTGGTGGAGGCCTTCGACGAGGATGAAGCAGGACGCGAGGCAGCCAAAGGGTTACGTCAATCCTTTCCCAATCGGGCCATCGAGCGTTTCGACCTGAGAGGAACCCATGACGTCAACCAATTGTTGTGCTCTGGGCCCAGGGAAGATCGCTCACCGGGAAAACTCAGCCTGGAAGATCGGATTGCCGTGGCCCTCAGCGACAAATCCTCGCGTGAGCTGGCCAACGAATACGGGGTTCACCACTCGCGAATCTGTCGGATCCGCAACGAGGCGACCACCACCCTGAAGCAAGTATGGAGCCAACGGCGAAGGGGTCGCCAAGCCAAAGCCAAGCCTTCAGAGGAGGTGGAAAGCGTCCGCGGGGAACTGGCTGAAACCAAACGCCTCTCCGAACTGCAAGCCATGCGCATTGACTGGCTCGAGCTTCAAGTCAAGATGGCGGAAAAACGGATTGAAGAGGCCGCGCGCAAGGGCAAGGCCCGAAAAAAAAAAACGTCGAAGAGGTTAAGCAAATGCTCCATCTGATTGAGCAACATACCAACAAGTATAGCCGGCACCCTCTCACCGATCGGCTCAAGCAGGTAGGCCTGACCGTATCCGCCTACCAACGTCTGCGCAACGGTCAGGTGGCGCGAACGGTTCGCGAATCGGCCATCCCAGAGGAAGATGTGAAGGCCGTTATGGAATTCATCGCCAAGTATCCCGAAGCAGGGGCCGGTAAGATCCAACTCACCCTGCTTGAAAATGAGGCCGCCTACCTATCCGTGGCTAATATCAATACGGTGAAACAAGCATTGGGCGATAGGGTCGAGGTGGCCTATCAACAGCGCAAAGAGGCCGAAAAGTTGATGGAAGCTGAATTACGCCAGAACCTGGCCGCCCAAAAAGCCAAAAATTACCATCATCGTCGGGCACAATATCCCAATCACATCTGGGCCATCGATTTTGTCAATATCAAGTTTCAGGGCATACATTTGGTCGTCTGCCTCATCTATGACGAATACTCTCAAAAATATCTCTCTCTGAGCGCGGGTTTGACGGCCGATCACGAGTTGGCTTCCAGGTGCTTGCAGGCGGCCTTGGATCAAACCTCGCAAAAGCCGCGATACCTGCGCAGGGATAACGGAAAACCCTTTGAGACGGAGGCGTTTCAGCTCAAAATGGGTTCCATGGTGGATTACCCGGTGCCGCCTCATAGTCCCTGGTATAATGGCAGCCTTGAATCGTGCAATGGGAGTCTGAAAGCCTCGGTCAAGACCTACGGCATGCAGCAGATGATCAAGGACCCCAGCTGCTATCGCCAGGGGCGAAAAGACCCGGAAATCGCATTGAACATCTTGGCCGGTATCCTCGCAGGAGCCCGCACAAGACTCAATGAGGAAATTGCCCGTAAAAAACACGAAACAACACCCGCCAAGGCCTATTCAGGTCAAGTCCAGGCCGTCAAGCAGCGTCGCAAGGCGTTTATCGCCCGGAAACGCCGACAGCGTCGCGAGCGAATGGCCAAAATCCGCGCCAACCCCAAGCAGGGGTCCACTCTGAAATCCTTAACCGACAAGGCCAACGCCATCGGGAAGAGACTCATTGGCCGTTTGAACACCAATGCTCTCTTCGTACTCAATGAAGTCTTACACCACCGCTTTGGGATGTTCGAAGCATGAACCTGTCGCCTAATTTCTCCAATTTTCGATGTCGATTTAACTTGAAACAGGACA
>JAAEPA010000515.1 GCA_024222475.1 Gammaproteobacteria bacterium
GGCAAGCAAGATCGGGAAGTTATACTTGGATGACTCCTATGCATCACCCTGATAAACAATAGCAGGGATGCGCGCAAATGCCGCTCGATGTGATTCAGTTTGCGGTGCAAAGGTAGAAATATATGTTTCTGCAGAAAATGGCGCGAAAAAATAACTGATTCGTGTCTGCTACTAGAATTGGACTATTGTGCGATGCAATCCTAGTAAATTATTGAGTCCATTTTACAGTATTCAATATCTACCCCAGGCATAGATTCGCTGATATAAATTATGCGTGTTCATTATGTGTACTCATAATGAATAATATGGCTAGTATAATTTTTCCTTTATTAAAATGAGACCTGATGGAGTGTGATTCCGATCACTATTGACGCGTAATCTTGAGTGCCGTCCTGCGGTTTTCCCCTGCCCATGTGAACCACTTCACAGAATAGAGGTCATCGCCTGCGTAATGTTCTGCACGACCCGTAACAGAAGAATCATAAAAACTGGAATATAAATCATACTAATCGCTGAATTGCGATACGGGTATCTGAAACTAGCTAAATCTCCTCTTGTAACAGTATTTTCAATGTTCACCGTCTGGGAACAAACCGGGCCCATAAAGCAAACGTCCGAGGTTGAGTATTTGCAATGTGGATAAAGAGCCCCGTGCTATTTCTTTTTACACCATGCCACATCGCTAACGATGGTAGAGAGGTAAATAAAAATGCACGCAGTTGTCAGCAAAGCAGGCCAACGATCCGCACCGAACACGACATCGTCACTGAAGCCGATTGCCAACACATCGAGTACACCTAAGTTCACTACCGAGAATTTGCACACACCCCTTTCTACGCATATGGGAGTGTTTGCCCTTTACTTCCTGGTGGCGGCCGTGGCTTTCCAAGGTTGGCAATATCGGGACGAAGCGTATTTGACCGCGGAGTCAGGGCTGGGATATGCCTTTGGCATCGTGGGTGGTTCTTTGATGATTTTATTGTTCCTTTACCCACTACGCAAAAAGGCCCGTTTCATGCGGCGTTGGGGTCCTGTGCGCCATTGGTTCAGGGTTCACAAAGTGTTCGGAATCCTGGGGCCTCTAATGGTACTGTTTCATGCGAATTATAGTATAGGCAGTGGATCCCTGAATAGTCAGGTGGCCCTGTATGCCATGTTATTGGTCGCTGGCAGCGGACTGATCGGTCGGTACATATACACAAAAATCCATCACGGGCTTTACGGCCACCGAGCAACCCTAAAGGAGTTGCTGCTCGAATCCGAGGTTAAGAAACGAAATCTAGAGGCGGTGTTCGCTTTTGCCCCAAAGTCTAGGGTAGGACTAGAGGCACTTGAGGCGAAAGCATTATCCCAAAAAAGAGGCGTACTTCACAGTGTAGTCTGTATCCTTAATACGGGCATCATGGCACATTCGTTACGCCATACCCTTCTCTGTGACCTTCGCCACGCACTGAAGACCAGGGCCCAAGATCTCAGTCTATCCAAGGCTGATCAGCTCATGTACAAAAAGGCCGCCAGCCATTTTATTCGGGACTATCTGACAGCAGTCCGCCGAGCAACGGTGTTCGCAGTCTACGAACGGTTATTTGCTCTTTGGCACACCCTACATCTACCCTTGTTTTTCATGCTACTGATCGCGGGCATAGTACATGTGGTCGCAGTGCACATGTACTGATGTAAGGGGATTCGGAAGCATGTATCAGTCCCTTTTGTCGCAGATAGTCCATTCGCGTTTCCGATGCGCACACTCGATAACACAATCGGTATTGTGCTGCACATCCATTTTGCTATTGATATTTCCACTGTACTGTAACGCCTTATCCTTTGAAGCACTGCTCATGCCTGGACTGGTGATCCAGGGACACGTGAAATATGAGGAGTCATGTGATAAGTGCCATGAGTCCTTCAGTAAAAAAAGCCAAAGTAGCTTGTGCATGAAATGCCATGACAAAGTGGCGGAAGATATTGATAGGGGTGCGGGATACCACGGACGTTCCCCGCAGCTAGCTGCAACCGAATGTAGACATTGCCACACAGAGCATATCGGCCGGCAGGCAGATATCGTAGGACTCGTGAAACAGGCATTCGATCACATGACTACGGATTTTGAACTGAAAGGTGCCCATGTTTCAATAGCCTGTGGAAGCTGCCATGATTCTGGAAAAAAGTTCCGAGATACTCCATCCGAGTGCATCGCTTGTCACCGCAGCAACGACAAGCACAAGGGACGCCTAGGTGAGCTGTGCACAGATTGCCACAGCGACCGCTCATGGACTGAAGCCCTTTATGATCACTCCAAGACGAATTATCCTTTGGAGCAGGGGCACAGGGATGTAGCCTGCAACGCCTGCCATCCCAACCAACGCTACAAAGACACTCCCCAGGACTGCCGATCCTGTCATCGGCTGAACGATTCCCATGGTGGCCATTTCGGCGACCGGTGCAATACCTGCCATAGCCCATTGGAGTGGAAACCCTCCTCATTCAACCATAACAAAGAAACCAAATTTCGGTTGAACGGACGGCACCGCAAAACCGGCTGTAACACCTGTCACGAGAAGCCACTGTATGAGAAGAAACTGGGTGTCGGTTGCGTTGATTGCCATGGAAACGAGGATGTGCATAAAGGCCGCAACGGGCCCGATTGCCGCAAGTGCCACACCACCTCAAACTGGATCGAAAGCACCTTCAGTCATGATAAGGACACAGAATTTCCTTTGCTAGGGAGGCACTCGAACCTGATCTGCGAGTCCTGTCACAGGGGGAAGTCCCACGAACAAGAATTGGCGCACGAGTGCTATGCATGCCACCGACAGGATGATGTACATAAGGGACAAGAAGGAGAACAGTGCCAGCAATGCCACAACGAAGAAGGCTGGGGGAAGCGAGTTGCCTTCGATCATGATCTTGCCGATTTCCCCTTGGTGGGAATTCATGCAATTGCCGCTTGCGAGAGTTGCCACCTTACGTCGGCATATAAGGATACGCCGAAACAATGCAATGAATGCCATGGGGAAGATGATCACCACGAAGGCACCCTCGGCAATAACTGCAAGCAGTGTCACAACCCCAATGATTGGCGCTTGTGGCAGTTCGACCACGATTCTCGAACCGAATACACACTAGACGGGGCCCACTACGGACTCGTCTGCCGGGCCTGCCATAGAGAACCCATGAATAAGACTCCTGATCTTCCTCGGGATTGCATTGACTGCCATAGCAAGGACGATAGTCATCGCGGGAACTTCGGAAAGCTGTGCAACAGATGCCATATCACCGAATCCTTCCGGCAGTTTCGAATAAAAAACTGAACGTGGCGGCGCCGTCATTGAATACTAAGAAATGGCCATTTATGAATACTGAAAAGATATTCTTCAAGGTGCAAAGCTGGGCGACCCTCGTATTGATCATGCTGCTGTGTAGCATGGCACCAGAGGTATCGGCGGACTGGCCATGGTCGTCATGGTTTTCGTCCGATGACAAGCCTGCATTGGAGAACGCCGAAGAAAGGAACAAGGCTCAGTATTCGGTAGGCGACGAGCCATTCGATCACTTTTCGACCGGTTTTCCCCTCACCGGCGCCCATGATGGTGTCACCTGCGAGGACTGCCATATAAAAGGCATATTCAAGGGAACACCGAAATCGTGTAATGCCTGTCACGACGGTGTTGCCGCCGGTGGTAAATCACCCAATCACATAACCAGTACAGCACAATGTGGTGAATGTCATACGAATGTTAGCTGGATGCCGGCGCGATTTGATCATGGCAACGTTGGCGTTAACTGCTCTAGCTGTCATAACGGTTCCACAGCTACAGGTATATCGTCAAACCATATCCGTTCATCAGCACAATGTGGAAGTTGTCACACTACACAAGCCTGGTCACCCACCCAGTTTGACCATAGCAAAGTATCGGAAAGCTGCTCCAGCTGCCACAACGGCTCCACCGCCAAGGGCAAGCACGCCAAGCACATCCAGACCACCGCCCAGTGTGACAACTGTCACTCCAACACTGCCTGGACGCCCGCACACTTTGATCACAGCGGCGTGAGCGGCACCTGCTCCAGCTGCCACAACGGCTCCACCGCCAAGGGCAAGCAC
>JAAEPA010000516.1 GCA_024222475.1 Gammaproteobacteria bacterium
CGCAGACAAGTATCTACCGGTACATGAAGAGCAAAGGATTGGTGAAGCAGCGAGAAAAAGGGGAGAAAGAGGCAGGCCATAGGCGACGGTTCGAGTACCCGAGTCCGTTGGCCGGGGTGCAGATGGATCTGATGTACTTGAAGTTGTCGAGCTCGATGACGATCTATCTGGTGACGTTACTGGATGACTTCAGCAGGTTCGTGCTGGTAAGTCAGTTTGTGGCGGTGAAAACAATGGACGAGGTGATCGACATCTTTAACCTGAAGTTCCTCGCTCAAATTTAGCGCAATGTGCTGTGATGGATAAGGTTAGGCTGTATTTCGCTGCAATTTTGTAGGCATGTAAAATTTTATGATTTGTGAATTATTTTGTTGCTATCATTTTATTGTTGTGATATTTTGGTAGGCATGTATATTGCTGTGGTTCCCAATCGACGTTCTCCCCCTGCCATCCTCCTCCGTGAAAGTTACCGGGAAGCTGGCAAAGTCAAGACCCGTACTTTGGCCAATCTCACTAAGCTTCCACCGGAAGCCATCACCGCACTGCGCCGCGTTCTCAAAGGCGACAAGCTCGTTTCCCCAGAGAAGGCTTTCGAAGTGGTTGCTTCCTTCCATCATGGCCACGTCCAAGCCGTAGTCCAAGCCATGCGTCGCATCGGCTTCGCTAATTTGATCTCCCCTCGACCCTCGCGAGAGCGGGATTTGGTGATGGCTATGGTCGCGGCGCGGTTGCTTCAGCCTGATAGCAAGCTTGCTACCATACGCTGGTGGCATATCACCAGCCTTCCCCAGGTGCTTGGCGTTGCCGACGCTAACGAGGAAGATCTGTACCAAGCCATGGATTGGGTGCTGGATCATCAACAACGGATCGAGGCAAAATTGGCTGCTCGTCACCTCAAGGAGGGCGGCCTCGCCCTTTATGACCTGACATCAAGCTATTTCGAAGGTCATACTTGTCCCCTGGCAGCCCGCGGTCATAACCGTGACGGCAAGAAAGGCAAGCTACAGGTCAACTACGGCCTGTTGACCGATCAACGGGGCTGCCCGGTTTCCGTATCGGTTTTCCAAGGCAATATTGCCGACCCCAAGACACTCTTACCCCAGGTCAGCAAGATTCGGGAAGCGTTCCATCTCGACAGGATGGTCATGGTCGGTGATCGAGGAATGATCACGCAAAAGCAGGTCGACGTGCTCCGGGACACCAATGGCATGGATTGGATCGCTGCGCTACGGCCCGAGGCGATCAAGAAGCTGCTCAAAGATGAATCCATCCAAATGGGACTTTTCGACGAGCAGAATTTGTTTGAGCTGAGCCATCCCGATTTCCCCAACGAGCGATTGGTTGCCTGCCGCAACCCTGATCTGGCCAGCAGGCGTGCCCACAAACGCAAGAGCCTCATCGCGGCAACCGTCTTGAATTTGGAGCAGATACGCCGTATGGTCGAGGGCGGCCGGCTAAGAGGAAAGCAGAAGATCGGAGAGCGGGTCCGCACCATCCTCGGGAAGTACCGGATCGGTAAGTATTACCAGGTTGAGCTTGGAGACGAGGGTTTCGAGATCAAGATTGATGAAAAGGGAATCCTTGCCGAAGGTGTCCTACGCGGCAAGAATGATCCTCACCTCACTCACAAGTGGCAGGCCACCTTTAAGCGTCACGTCAAGGCCATCTCCCGGAAACTGGAGTACGTTCTTCAAAGAACCCAACGAGGTCGCCTGTACGGCAAAGACAAGATTGGCATCCGGGTTGGCAAGATTCTCAACAAGCACAAAGTTGGAAAGCACTTCAAGCTCAATATTCAAGACAATGCATTCGACTTCGCCATCGACACCGACAAGGTAACTGCCGAGGCCGCTCTTGATGGTATTTATGTCATCCGTACAAGCCTTTCTTCCGACCGGATAACGGCGCAGGACACGGTTCGTAGCTACAAGCAACTCTCGCGGGTGGAACGTGCGTTTCGCTCTTTCAAAACCATCGACCTGAAGGTACGTCCCATTCGTCATCGCACCGAGGACCGGGTTCGCGCACACATCTTTTTGTGCATGCTGGCCTATTACGTTCAATGGCACATGATTGAAGCTTGGAAACCGTTGTTGTTCTCTGACGAGGATCACCAGGTAAAGGCAACCCGTGATCCCGTTGTACCGGCAGTACGCTCCGAGCCTGCCCTGAAAAAGGTATGCTCGAAGGTCCTCGATGACGGTACTGAAGTACATAGCTACCAAACACTTCTCACACTCATGAGCAGCATCGTGCGCAATGTCTGCCGGATTTCCGGTGCTGGTCCTCACGCTCCTACTTTCGATATCTTAACGACACCCAATCAGAAGCAGCGGCACGCCCTCGACTTACTGAAGACCATCCAAATGTAGGCAGTACCATGTACTTCATATTTCTTCAAAATGCCTGAAGATAGGCCAGATACTCTCTATCTAGCTATGGAACTTCCGTTTAATGCCTTGCTTTTTGCTCGACATCACCCCGGACTTGTTGCTCGACCTTACGAACTTTTTGCTTGCTCGACTTCACCCCGGTGTTTTTGCCGGAGGAGGGTCGGACCGAGGAGGCCCTCCAAGGCCAGCTACCGATTTTCTGATCAACAACTTGATCGGGTTCGAGAAAAGGGGAGGGATCGTGTAACTTTCCTGCCGCCGCTGCCTGGCGCTCTTCCTCACGGGTACAGCCCACCCCCATTCTGTCCTCTACCGGCGTGAACATTCAAAGTTCACCATTCAAAGTTCACCATTCAGGGTTGGGAGAGGTGAATTCCGAACTTTGAATGCCGGCGCCAAGATGTTCAAGTTAGTTAGTTGCCATCGTGCTTGTCGGTGTCTACTTCCTCGGCTTCCACCTCGATGACCACATCTTCCGGATTGAGGTTCGTCCCGGCGTGGGGATGGGTGGTGGCGGTGTGAACGCGGATCCTTTTTTTGAAGTAGCCGAGCAGGCCGGATGCGGCCAATTGGCGCAGGCCCGGGACGAGCAGGAAAAAGGCGACGGTGTCGGTGATAAAACCCGGAGTCAGTAACAGGGTACCGATCACGATCAGGATCAAACCGGAAACAATATCCAGGGTGGGAAGCTGGCCCCGTGCCAGGGAATGCCGGATATCACGCCAGGTTTGGAGCCCCTGATAACGGACCAGGCCTCCGCCCAACACACCGGTCAGCACACATAAGAACAGGGTCGCCAGGACGGAGATGCGTTCCGCAACCTGAATGAGGAGATAGAGTTCTCCGAAACTCAAAACCAGAACAAGCAGAAAAAAACGACCGATAAAAGACATGACCTATTGCTCCCGGTTTCCCATCCGATGGGGCGTCTGGGTTATTTTGAGTCAAATTGGGAGAATGCGCAAACTTTTTTGTCATTTTTTGTTCATCTGCACCCGGTAATGCTTCTCTATGGAGACAAAGGCCCAACAAGAACGTTATGATTGGAAGGCGTTGGCGGCCAAGGCTTTTTCTTTCTTGCCCACCGAAATGATCGTTTAGGTGACTTTCTCGATTTATCCAAGGGTTTTGTTTTGAAAGGAAAATACCGATAAGAAATTCCAGCGGGTTCTTTGTGAACGGAACCCATGTTGTTCCAACGCCGGGGGAAAGAG
>JAAEPA010000517.1 GCA_024222475.1 Gammaproteobacteria bacterium
ACAGAGCCCCCCAAATGCGTCAATGCAAGGCGCGGTCCGCAGGGAATGGCATGCCCTTTTCAAGGACCGCAACGCCGCAGTGGCGCATTTGGGGGGCTCCCTTCGGGCGAGGCGAGAAGCGGCCATCTGCGTTGTTGTGCTCCCTTGAATTAGCTACCGCTAGTCCTGCGCTCGCACGCCTAGCAGCTAGCCGTTTCTCGCCTCGCTGTACCCATCAATACTATGTTGGTAGACCACTGGACGCGTTCCGCGCACCCGAAATCCCATCCGCCATGGAGAGATACCCCGAACTAGACCGGATGTTTCATAAATTTACGCGATGATCGCGTAGAGATTTGTTTTCACATGAAATTTTGCGAAGGAGCGGCCTATCCACGATTACGGCCGACTGAGCAAAATTCCTTGTGGAAACAAAGATCAGGCGAGGGCGTGTGTAATTTATGAAATATCCGGGCTAACCACTTGATTCGCCGAGTATTGCAATGAAGCGTCTATAACGACGTTTCAGGGTTGGATTAAGTTGAGGCTCGAAGCGTTGTCCACTCATCGCTGGAAATGCTTTAGCTTGATTTCCAGCCTGCCAGGCGATGCCCCGGGCCGTAGCCTCGCGTTGTCGCGAACGAATTACCGGCAGGGTGCTGAGATCTGCCAAGGCCTGACATAGCATATCGTAGCGTGAGAGCCCGCCACTAACACTGAGCTGGCGAATTATAAAACCATGATGTAATATCTGCTGGAGGTTAGCGAATATCAAAAAGGCGGTACTCTCCAGTATCGCGGCAATGCATTCCGCCGGTTTGCTCCGGCATCCCTGCGTTCCTGATCCATGCAAATGCGGTGAGGGGCCGGCCTGCCACCACGGGGAGCCCAGCCCTCCTACTGTATTGATAAACAGCGGTGGTTTTTGCCCCTGCGGTGACAGAGATATATCCAGCCCCCAGGTCTGTTCTGCCCATTGTAACGCTGATCCCGCGCCATTGACCGTGCCTTCCAAGGCATAGCTGCATTTATTGATAGCGCTATCGGTGATGCTGCTGAGCAGCCTGGGGTGTGCCATCACCCGCTTACCCGTATCGATCATGACAAACGCGCCAGTCCCGATATTGACCATGACCGTATCCGCGTGCAGGGCCCCGTGTCCATAAAGCGCGGCGGCTTGATCGCCGTTGACCGCGGTAACGGGAATGCCGCCATCGCTCAGTCTGCCAAAATCAGCACGTATGGGCAGGGGTCGTGGCAACCACCGGGCGACGATGGCAAAGCATTTCAGCAGATAGGGGTCCCAGTCACGGGTAGAGATGTTCCAAAGCAGGGTGCGGGCCGCATTCCCATGATCGATGATGAAAGGCCGTTGTTCGAGTAGATGAAATAACAAAAAACTGGCCAGCGGCCCTAGATGTAAATTACCGTCCTTTGCCGCCTGGCTAACCTCGGGCACCTGTTCCACCAACCATCGCAGCTTGCTGGCGCCATAATGCGGAGAGATCTGCAGACCGGTACGAACCTTGATTTCCTGTTCCTCGTCCTCGAGCCGATCCAGGTATTGCCGAGCCCGTGTATCCTGCCAACTCAGCGCCGGATAGAGGACTTGGCCGCTGACTTTATGCCAGGCCACTACCGTTGAGCGCTGAGTGCTCAATCCCGCCGAGCGTATACAGAGCCGGTGGATTTTGGCAAAATTCCGGGCCTCCCCGATGACATGGTTGAGCGAGATCAGTATTTCATTCGGATCCTGTTCTACCTCATTGGGGCCGTGACGGGTCAGTCCGACCCGAAGTTTATGAGAGAAAAGCACCTCTCCACGGGGATTGATCAGTAATGCACGTGAGGCATGGGTCCCTTGATCGAGTGCCAGGATAACCGGTTCTTCAGGTGGATGTCTCGGTACACTCATGCCTTCGACGGCCTTTGATTGGTGAACTGATGTTGTATTATGACACCTAGATCACCTGCGGGATCCGGGTGAACCGCTAGAATGCCCTCTTTTATCATAAGATATGAGCATAGTTTCAACTCAACAGTTCGATGCCAATAGCAGTAACCGGAAATTTGTGGACTCGCCTCCACAGGTCTATACCTGGCGTTATCTGGTGGATGTTGCATTGGCTCATAAGCGCGAATTAGTGCTCGCCAATTTGATCGCTATGTTAGCCGTGTTGACCAGTGTTCCTCTTCCTTTGCTGATGCCCCTGCTGGTTGACGAAGTCCTATTGGAGCAGCCGGCGAAGCTGGTAACTTTCATCCAGGGTATTTTCCCGGTGACCTGGCATAGTCCAGCGCTCTATATCGGTGTGATCCTGGTGACCACAGTTTTTTTAAGGGGCGTCGCGCTGGGGCTCAATGTCTGGCAGACACGGCAATTCACCAGTATTGCCAAAGACATTATCTATCGCATCCGCCATCAGCTTCTCGGCCGCTTACAAACCGTGGCCTTGTCCGAATACGAAACCCTGGGAGGCGGGACGGTTGCTTCGCATTTCGTGACCGATCTGGATACGGTCGATCAGTTCGTTGGCAGTACCACCAGCCGTTTTCTGGTGGCTGCGCTGACCATTACCGGTACGGCGCTTATCCTGTTACTGATACACTGGCCGTTGGCACTTTTCATTCTGTTCATGAACCCGGTAGTGATCTATTTCACCATGGTGCTGGGTAAACATGTAAAGACTTTGAAAAAGAGTGAGAACAGTGCTTTTGAGGTATTTCAGCAATCGCTCACCGAGACCCTGGACGGAATTCACCAAATCCGCGCCAGCAATCGCGAACAGCATTATCTGCAACGGGTCTCGGCACTGGCGCGTGAGGTGAAGGACCACGGGATCGCATTTTCTTGGAAGAGCGATGCCGCCAACCGTCTGTCATTCCTGGTCTTTCTGATAGGGTTTGATGTGTTTCGCGCCGTCAGCATGTTGATGGTCGTGTTCTCCAGCCTCAGTATCGGTGAAATGATGGCCGTATTCGGCTATTTGTGGTTCATGATGGGCCCGGTGCAGGAGGTGCTGAATATTCAATACGCCTATTTCGGTGCGCGTGCCGCCCTGGAGCGTATCAATCGCTTGTTGAGACTACATCAGGAGCCCCAGTATCCGCATCTTGCGAACCCCTTTGCTGAACAGTCTACCGTGAGTGTGCAGGTGGAAGATATAAGCTTTGGTTACGGCAGTGGACAGGAGGTGTTGCACGGCGTATCGCTGACGATCCGCGCGGGGGAAAAGGTCGCCCTGGTGGGAGCCAGTGGCGGGGGGAAATCGACCCTGGTGCAGGTCATTCTAGGACTCTATCCACCGAGGCGTGGCACGGTATACTTCGATGATATTCCCATGACCGAGATCGGTATGGATGTGGTGCGCGAACATGTGGCCACGGTTCTTCAACATCCGGCCTTATTCAACGACAGCGTGCGCATGAACCTGACCCTGGGACGGGAGATGGCCGATGACGCACTGTGGCAGGCACTAAAAGTTGCCCAACTGCGGCAGGTGGTCGAGGCCATGCCCGATGGCTTAGACAGCCTGGTCGGTCGCAATGGAGTAAGGCTGTCCGGTGGCCAGCGCCAACGCCTGGCCGTGGCCCGCATGGTGTTGAGCGACCCCAAGGTGGTGGTGCTCGACGAGGCGACCTCGGCCCTGGATACCGAAACCGAGGCGCGCCTGCATGGCGCCTTGAACCAATTCCTGAAGAACCGCACTACCTTGATCATCGCCCACCGCCTCAGTGCCGTGAAGCAAGCGGATCGGGTCTATGTGTTCGAGGATGGACGGATCGTGGAATCCGGTGAGCACCAGGAACTGATGCAGGCCAATGGTCTCTATGCGCAACTCTATGGGCAACACCAGCATCATTAAAACTTGAAAATCAAATCTCAATAAAGGAGAGAAAGTGTTCTATTACTTAGGGCGCGTATTAAAATTACTCCTCTATGGTATCGATCTATTACTATTTACCCTGGTTCTCTATCTACTCTCTTTTGCTCCTAAGGGTTGGGTACAGGGTTTTTATCCTCGACTATTCTGGCTCTGGTGCTGGCTGTTCGTGCATGCTCTGGGGGTGGATCTGCGTCTGTATCAGAACAATTCCAAGCCGCTGCCGAAGCATTATATCCTCATCGCCAACCATCCTTCGGCGTTTGAAGATATCGGTATCCCAGCCCTGTTTCCGGTCTATTCACTGGCCAAGATCGAGGTCAGGGACTGGTGGATCGTGGGCCGCATCAGTGCGGCGGCGGGTAATCTCTATGTACATCGTGAACAACGCGAGTCTAGGCGAGAGGCCTATCAGCAGATCATCAATGAGCTAAAAAGTGGAAAAAACATCGCCTTGTATCCGGAAGGCGGTTGCAAAGGCCGGCGTATATTCGAGTCTTTTCGTTATGGCGCCTTTGATATATCACTCAACACAGGCATCCCGATCCTGCCGGTATTCCTCCACTATGAGGCCCAGGAGGATTTCGAATGGCGCCCCGGTGAATACCTGCTCGAGAAGATCTGGCATATTCTTTCCTCAAAGAATAACCATGCCAATTGTTATGTCTTCGACGCCCTTGATCCTGCCGAGTTCGATTCTAAGGAGCAGTACACCGAGCATGTGCATGGGCTTTATCTCAAATGGCAGGCGAAGTATCTCGAGTGAACTAGGGCGAGATTAGATCCCGATATTCATACCTCCCGCATGGCGAAAACGTAATCCTCCAATTCGTCAAAGTCAGGTGGAATCGGCGCCTCTGAGAGCGTTAGCTCGTCCGCATTAAACTTCATGGGTTATGCACTTATTACTTGAATTCAGGTTACCTGAATAATGCACTTCAAGCGCTTTTTGAATCTAAACGTTTGTTCAGCTCATTGGCTACTGCACCATATTGAAGCTCTATCTTTGCCAGTAAGTCAGCCGCATTCTCCAGCGACTGCTCTCTACCCAATTGTTCCAACCCCGCGCAAAAAGCTGCAAGTTCTATAGCGCCTAAATTTGCGCTGGCGGATTTTAGGCTATGCGCTGCCATGTATAGCGGATCTGATTGGTTCCCGGCGATCGCTTCGCGCAGCTGACTCAGTAGTTTCGGCGAATATTCAAGGTATTGATCTATTACCTTTTGCAGGATATCCGGTCTGCCGGGGCGCTGTAGTGCACGTATGTTGTTCAATGCTGCTTCATCAAGCAAGCCATGTTTAAAAAACTTATCTTTGGGTATGGCTGAAGAGAGGTTATCGATACTGTTTAGTACTTCTGTTATCGGGTCCATCGCTGTACTCTCGGTAGTCGATTGTCCTGACCAGCGTTGTAATGTGCTAAACAATTGTTTGCGAGTAAAAGGTTTAGTTAAAAAATCATCCATGCCAGCCGTAAGGCATCGTTCTCGGTTACCCTTTATTGCATTAGCGGTCAGCGCGATGATTGGAATGCCTTGTTCAACACCCTGTTTATGTTCTTGCGTGCGAATTATTTCAGTGGCTTCAAAACCATCCATCTCAGGCATATGGCAGTCCATTAGCACGAGATCAAAATCATTTTCTGCTAAAGCTTTCACTGCTTCACTGCCGTTGTTTACCACGCTGACTTGGCAGTCTTCATATTCAAGCATTTCGCGAGCTACTTGTTGATTTACTGGATTATCTTCGGCCAATAATATTCGTCCTGTAAAAGGTTTTTTCTGGTCGCTTGAGAGAGTCTCATCTTGCACGGCTGCTCTTTCATCAGGCCCCGCATCGTCTAATACCTGGGTAAGGCAGCTGAAGAGCTGATTGCGGCGAATCGGTTTGGTCAGATACAATTGAATGCCCAGTGAAGCGGACTGTATCTGGTCCGGATTTTGATAGACCGAACTCAGCATAATGCGCGGAAGTTCGGTTAATGCCGAATCGGCTTGGAGTATACGTGCCAAGTCGATACCGTCCATATGCGGCATGTGATAGTCCAGTATGACAAGATCATATGGAACTCCGGGTAGGTCACTACGCAGTAATTTCAGCCCCTGAAAACCGTCCTCTGCGGTATCGCATTCCGCACCCCAGCTGCTTAACTGTTGATGAAGAATTTCCCGGTTGGTAGGGTTGTCATCGATAACCAGGATGCGGCGTCCGATCAGGGAAGTCGCACGGTTCAAGCTTGCCGTTTTTTCACGGGTCTTTTTTGTTAAGGTGATGGTAAACCAGAAGGTAGATCCCTCTCCCGGGTCACTATCCACGCCTATTTCTCCACCCATGAGTTCCACGAGTTGTCTACTGATTGCCAGTCCAAGCCCGGTGCCACCAAATTGGCGGGTAGTCGAGTCATCGGCCTGGCGAAAAGCATCAAATACTTTTTCTTGGTCCTGCGTACTTAGCCCTATCCCAGTGTCCTTGATCTCGAATCTCAAATGTAGTTGTTTGTCTGTATCCTCGACCGAGACCACTCGTATTACGACTTCTCCTTGCTTGGTGAATTTGATGGCATTGCCAGTGAGGTTGTTAAGAATTTGGTTCAGACGGATCGGATCGCCACATACTGCGGTGTGTAATTGCGGTGGGATATCTGAGAGTAACTCGAGTCCTTTAGCCTGTGCGCTCTCTGCCAACAGCTCGACTGCATTCTCTATATTCTCACGCATGTCAAAATCAATCTTTTCAAGTTCCAGTTTGCCGGCTTCGATCTTTGAGAAATCTAAAATGTCGTTGATGATTCTCAGTAATGTTTCTGCTGATCCGTAAATGGTCTTGGCAAAGTGTTGCTGGCGTTCGTTCAGCTCAGTATCGAGTAAAAGTTCAGTCATACCCAGTACGCCGTTCATAGGCGTACGAATTTCGTGGCTCATATTGGCCAAGAATTGAGATTTGGCACGGCTGGATGCTTCCGCGATCTCTCTGGCCTTGACTGATTCAGCAATTGCTTCTTTTAGCTCCGCATTAGCGTCGGAGAGTTCTTTAGTGCGCAAGGCAACTTGCCGTTCAAGGTCTTGTCGATAATCCTCTAGGCGCTGGTCTCGCTCATTGATCTGAGTGAGCATTTCATTGAACCCATCGATCAGACTGCCAATTTCATCATTTCCGGCTTTTGCAGCCTTTACCGTATAGTCTTGGCGCAACGAGATCTCTTGCATGGTACCCACAAGACTCAAAATCGGTTTGGAGATAAGCTTTTGTAGCCAGGAAGAGAGTAGATACACAAACAGCATGACCGCAAGGGCGATCAACGCCATAGTCAGAAGATGGCTGCGAATCTTGGCAATCAAGCGGTCCAGGCTGGATTGAATGTGAATATTGCCAATAATTTCATTGTCGAGCGTAATCGGGGCATTGATGTCGAGGCGATTGCTAGCGAAATGATGTGCATTGCTGTTCATCCCAGGTATTCCAGCGAGCCAAGCGGCATACTCTTCACTGAGATTCTCAACGCCGGAATCATCCCTCAGGTCGCGTTGATACTGGGCCAGACGTGTGCCATCGGAAAGATAGATCGAGGCGTTGATAATATCCTCTTCGGCAGCTAAGGCGGTGAGCACTTTTAACGCTACGTCTTGGTCATTGAAAGATATCGCCGCGGTACTGTTTTTACCGATTACCTCTGCGAGTGTGGAAAGCTGCTCCAGCGTGGTGCGCCGAAATGATTTCACTTCGTTGAAGATATTCACCACCAGCGTGATGAGCAGCACCGCAGTTGCGGCAACCATGATGATTAACCGCAACTTCGCCGTGATAGGCAAATTAGCAAAACCGCGCATGTAGTTATCTCCTATTTGCGGTTATTTCCAACGATGATGGCCAATTCCAATAATTGCGAGCTTACTTTCAATTCTGCTCGGTGACTGGCATCCAGATTGATTTCAAACCGAATCTTGTTCTTTTTGGTAACAAAGTTAACTATGCTCCCCTCTCCGGCGAACCCCTTGGTATCACTTATGGTTAGGATAGGGTGTGAACCAAGCTTGTCTAAGATCGCGGGTAAATGGTTTTTTTCAGATGAACTGATGAACAGCGCTTGACATTGGGAAGGCAAGGATGCGAGGCGATTGATTTTATGAATGGCCAATTGCCGGCCTCGAACCTGTTTGCCTTGGATAAGATCTAGACTATCTCCAAAAGGATCAACGCCGATGACACAGAAATCAAATGAGCTTGTGGTATCGCTGAACGCTTGTTCAGGCCACTCAATGAACTTGATGATTTTATAGATCAGTACAGCCTTGACCTGATAGTCAGGCAGGGCACCCGCTAGGCTGAACATGGGGGCCAACCATCCGCCGAAAAGCCACAAGAGCAACAACAAGACTCTCATGACAGATCGAGCATTGTGCATTCCGATGGACATTTAAATTGAATTTACACTCGTGATCCAGCAATTCCTAAATTGGGAAGGCCGCTGTGTTTAATGCATCCATCTAAGCTGGGCATAAACGGATCGCTGTATCTCTAAAGGTGGGATATTGCTAATTTCGGATGTGAATTCTGGATGCTGGCTGTCAAACAGGTTCTGGCCGATCACAGAAAGCTCTAAATCCTCCTGTGGCCACCAGGCCAGGCGGGTGTCCAAGGTTACATAGCTATTGATAGCAAGATTGGATAAACGGTCGACATAACGTAGCCAGAGGCCCAGCTCAATGTTATGAGCCAAATCAGTGGATGAACGCAACGAGGCTTGATGATTTGGGGATTGGCCTTCTACAAATTCTACACCAAGAGGGTCATCGTTATGCGTCTCCAGATCCATTTTCAGGTAGGTGTAAGCAGCTTGTAAGTGCCACATTGGCGAAACCCGCCAGTCACCCACGATCTCTAGTCCATGGGTATCACCTTTCATCTCATTTGTAAGGTTCAAAGGGGTGATCACGCTGTTAGACAACGGTGGAAAACATCCAGGGAAGGTCCCTGCTGGCGAGCATTGAGGACTGCCCAATCTCGGGCTTCGAAGTTTATCATACTCGTTATAAAAAACGGTGGTATCTATCCCGAATTGAGGATTGAGCTGAAGCCGATACCCTATTTCATAGGCTAACAGCTCTTCTGAATCGAAATCTCTATTTCCGTTAAGCATAGTCACTATGGGCACGGGAAACGGGTTGAGTGGTTCGCCTACGCCCGTGATGTCCTGAACCAGGACCAAGTCTTGCTCAACGCGTGAGGGGGTGCGTACGGCCCGCGAGACAGATGCCCACAACGAGCTGTGCTTATCCGGTAACCAAAGCAGGCGGATATTGGGCTGGATCTCGAAACCACTCAAGTCATTATGTTCAACTTTAGAGCCCAACGTGAGGCGCAGCTGCTCCGGAATCAGACTAATATCATCTTGGATAAAGCCGCTGTAGAAATTGAGATCACGGCGTTCAGGATTGAATTGAGCAGTCAAAGTTTCATTTAATTTATCGCTGTAGAAACGATAACCAAGGCCCCAAATTATGTCGTGCCGCTCGACCAGCGGGAAACGATGCTGGAAATCCACATCAATAATGTCTTGTTTAAATTCATATATAAAAGTATTTTTCTCAGAATGGTCATAATACAGCTGCAAGGACAGTTCCGATCCTTCCTCCAGATTGCGTTCCCAACGCGTCAGCAAGTCACCGCCGTCCATATCCTGGGCGGAGGCAACCGATGAGTTGTGCGGCGGGGTAAGTGATTTCCTATTCACGATTTCATTTCCATCTCCATCAAAAATATTTCCCACCAGGATCACGGAATCATCATCTGTTGCGTTCCAGTCCAGGCGAAATCCGCCTCGGCCCATCTGCCATTCATCGTCGTTATCATTGCCCGCTTGGTCGATGCTGCCATCTCGATCGAAATACTTGCCGTAAACCCGATAATGGCTCTGGCCATCAGCAAATGTCCCGCCATAGCGCAGGGTACCGAAGGCGCGCTCTTCGGTACCACCACCGATACTGAGCAGTAGTCCTTGGGTATCCTTTGCGGATTTAGTAATGATGTTGATAACGCCATTCACGGCGTTGGCTCCCCACAGGGTAGCACCGGGTCCACGGATGACCTCAATGCGTTCGATATCTTCCATCACGGTGTCTTGTTTCTCCCATAGCACGCCGGAGAATGACGGGGTATACAAGGTGCGACCATCCATAAGTACAAGCAGTTTATTGGCAAAATAGCCATTAAATCCTCGAACTGAGACAGCCCATTTATTGGAGTCAAGGCGTGCCACCTGGACTCCAGGCGCCATACGCAGGGCTTCCGGAATATTGGTGGCTCCAGAGCGTCGAATATCATCTTGGGTAATGACAAACACCGCCGCTGCCGCTTCTGAAAGGCTCTGTGACTTTTTTGAGACCGAGGTCACCTCAATGTTTAGCAATTCCTCAAGGCTCAGCTCGGTGAGCCCCATAGGATCAGGGCGTGAATTTGCACTACTGGGTGATACGGCAGCCGTGGCAAAGATGCATAGAGAGGTCAGAGCGGCGCAGCAGGTTTTTCCAATACTAGATGCAAAATCTGTCATTAGTATCATCGTGGTTCAGAAGTTGAGATTAGATGCTTGATGCAACTGGCAATCGATTCAGAGACAATATTTCGGATGCAGAACACAGCAGATTACTAAGCGGCGGGCGGGCGGAAATCTTTAAATAACGCTTTACTTGCCCGGCGGACCCTTCGAGGTTGCTAGACGCCTGCTGGGCTTAGGACTGATCTACTGCGGAAAAGCTGGATTTCGATGGATTTCCAGATCCTTTCCCTTAACTAGGTACAGCTCCACCCGCCGCTTCGCTCTACCCTCAAACCATCTTTTCCTCGCTACGATCATTTAAGGAATGGATTGATAACTACTTGGTTAGGAATACGAACGACACACTTCCCTAACTGGCGCCGCACGATCGTTTGTATTCAAGGCGTGACAACAGGCGCATAGCCTAGCTATGTCTCTGTTGTCACAACGCCGAATACGAGCGATAAGGCAAGTCAGATAAGGAGGTTATTTAGGTAGCATTCCTTATTTAATACTCGGATTTGGTCTGTATTTGGGTGAGCTGATGGAGAAAAAGCGCAGGAATGGATGCGGCGGATTCTGGTTGTCCGGTGCTCCACAGCCAATGGGGTTGGTCGGCTCAAGAGCTGAGCTGGATTAAATCGTGCGTATCAGTTGCGGGATGACACCGAATCGAACGTATTGAGTGGCCATGCCAATTGCTAGGTCTTCGGTGCCTTTAATCCCGCCGAATTCGATTCCAAGGAGCAGTACACGGAACATGTGCATAGGCTTTATCTTAGGCTATGTCACCGTTAACTGTTGAATTTTTCTCTACCCATGCTAACCCATTGATTTTAAGATAATCATGAAAATATATGGGCTAGCTACAATGGGACCGATCAAAATATGAGCTTTATCTTTACAAATGGAAATGAGTCGAAAGGGCTTGACATGAAGGGGGGTTCGGAGTTTGGTTTGGCATAGGGGGTGGG
>JAAEPA010000518.1 GCA_024222475.1 Gammaproteobacteria bacterium
AATGACGTTAGCCAATGGCAGTGGAGCAGTTATCTGTCGATGGTTGGAGAACAAAGTGTACCCGAGTGGCTGGAGACTGACTGGTTGTTGAGTCAGTTCGGTGCTCAGCGTAAGCGAGCTATTGCCCATTACAAAGACTTTGTCCGGGCAGGTATGGGCCTGCCTTCCCTGTGGTCAGACCTCAGGCAGCAAATCTACTTGGGCGGTGAAAATTTCGTCAATCGGATGCAAAAACAACTGGACAGCAGTGCAGACCTCAGTGAAATCCCGCGTATACAGCACCGCTGCAAAGCGAAGCCACTGCAATATTATGAAAAGCGATACAAGGACAAAAAGCAGGGAATGGTGCAGGCATATTACACTGGTGATTATACAATGAAGGAAATTGCTGGACACTTTGATGTTCACTACTCAACGGTGAGCAGGGCGGTAAAGAAAGCGGAAGCAGGAAATGCGTGATTGCAAGACCTGACAGCATAGACTACTTCGTAAAACGAGTGCATTAATCATGGCGGCAGACCTTAAATTATTTGGCGACAAATATTTAAAAAAAATTCCCTTCTTGGATTTTATGCAAGCGCGGGCAACAAGTTGGGACGGCAAAACCATGCGTTTTGACGCGCCGCTAATGCCCAGCAATGTAAACGACAAAGGTTTCGGCTTTGCCGGTAGTTTGGGCACCATGGCATCGGTTGCGGGCTGGTCGGTAATAACCTTAATGGCCGAAGACGCCGGCTTTGATATTATGGCGGTTATCAAGCAAAACCAGATGCAGTTTTTTAAACCCGTGCAAAGTGATTTTTACGCGCTGGCCCATGCAGAAGATGAAGATAAAGGAACCTTTATTGCCTCTCTGAAACAAAAGAAGCGCGGCAAGCTGCCGATTACCGTGAGCCTATTTGATAAACGCCGACTTTGTGCGCAGCAGCAAGCGGAGTACGTAGGTTTAGTGCGGGACGATGGGGTGTCGTTTGTTTGAGCGGCTTTCTTTATTCGTCGTTGTCTTAGGTTGGGCCGCTTCGGAGATTAGTGGTGTGCTTACTGGCGCAATGTTCCTGCCACATACAACCACAAAGTGGTGCACTTAGTGGTTGTATGTGGCTAGCGAAGGGCTGCGTTTGAACAGCCGTCTACGAATTATCGTGCTGGGTTATATCGTGCGTGGCCCCCTGGGCGGAATGGCCTGGCATCATCTGCAATATGTGCTGGGACTCGCCCATCTCGGTCACGATGTCTATTTCCTCGAAGACAGTGACGATTATCCTTCCTGCTATGATCCGCAAAGACATGTCACGGATACCGATCCGAGCTATGGTCTTGGATTTGCCGAACGGGCCTTCGACCGGATCGGTATGCCAGGGCGCTGGGCCTATTACGATGCCCATGAGCAGCGGTGGTTGGGACCCTGCGCCGAGCAGACCGCTAGTCTATGTGAGACGGCCGAGTTGCTGATCAACGTTTCGGGAATAAATCCGCTACGTTCCTGGTTTATTCAAATCCCTCACCGGGTGCTGGTGGATACCGACCCGGTGTTTACCCAGATCCGCCATTTGACCGATTCCAAGGCCAGGGCGCAGGCAAATAAGCATACCTGCTTCTTTAGCTTTGGCGAGAATGTCTCCGGGGTCGATGGTCAAATACCGGATGATGGCTTTGCCTGGCGAGCCACACGTCAACCCATAGTGTTGGAGGCCTGGCCGCGGACTCCGCCCGTTCCGCAAGGATCCTATACAACAGTGATGCAGTGGGACAGCTATAAAAGTATTCTTTACAAAGGCTGGCAGTTCGGGATGAAATCCGCCTCCTTCAAGTCCTTTCTTGATCTACCGGGCAAGACCCCGGTGACCCTGGAGTTGGCCTTGGGCAATGAGCATGCACCTCGTAAGCTGCTCCAAGCCGAGGGTTGGGAAATACGCAATCCTCTGGAATTGAGTTCTTCTCTGGATACCTATCAGCGCTATTTACAAGGCTCGAAAGCAGAATTCTCAGTGGCCAAACAGGGCTATGTGGTCTCTCGCAGCGCTTGGTTCAGTGAACGCAGTGCCTGCTACCTCGCCACGGGGCGTCCGGTTATTGTTCAGGACACGGGTTTTAGCGACAATATCGAAACCGGCAGGGGGTTGTTTGCCTTCAAATCTCAAAACCAGGCCATCACTGCCATAGAAGCGGTCGAGGCAAACTACTCAGACCATTGTGTCGCGGCCCGGGAGCTGGCCCGACAATATTTCGATGCCGGAAAGGTTCTTACGCGATTAATTGAGATGGTTTTCGCGAAGGGGGCTTAATACCTAGACCGTATGTTTTAACCTCCCTGTTAACCCGGATATTTTATGAATTTGCGCGATGATCGCGTAGAGGTTTGTTTCTACGGGGGATTTTACGAAGGAGCGGCCTATCCACGATTACGGCCGACTGAGCAACAATCTTGTGGAAACAAGGATCAAGCGAGGGCGTGCGCAATTTATGAAATATCCGGGTTAAAACATACGGTCTAGATAATAACTGATGCGCATCTAACGCAGAATTTTGTTAGCATCTCAGCGAGGGTGCATTACTACCAATAAATCGCCGAATGGCTAGATTCATAAACCTATTGAGGAGGTATTAATGGAGGTCAGTGAGATCCTAAAAATAAAAGGCTTCGATGTGATTTCGGTGGAGCCGAATACCAGTATCAAAGATGTGGCAAAGTTGCTCAATGAGCGACGCATAGGTTCTGTTATTATAAAACAAGCAAATGGACAACTTGCCGGTCTTGTTTCTGAGCGTGATATCGTTCGCTTCATCGCTGAACAAGAAGGCGGAGGGAACGTAGATAATCCGGTCAGCAAGATCATGACCGCTGATTTAATTGTGTGTGATTTAGACAGTGCGGTGGATACCCTGATCATTGCCATTACTAAGCACCGAATCCGCCACCTACCGGTAATGGATGGTGACCAACTCGTGGGTATGGTGAGTGTAGGTGATCTACTCAAACTGCGTATTGCCGAGCTGAAACAGGGCGGACGCACCCGATTCGAAGGCCTGTTCCAGAGAAAGGGAACCAGGACCTTGCGTACCGGCGGTGATTGATAGCGCGATGTAAGGAATGCTACCTACACACTTCCCTATCTGACTTGCCTTATCGTCCGTCTTCGGCGTTACGCCAACAGCGTCATAGCGAGGCTATGCGCCTGTTGCCGCGCCTTGAATACGATCGATCATGCGGCGCCCGTTAGGGAAATTATTTAATTCGCATTCCTAACAGGCCTCCGTCGGACCACCTGTCTGCCGTGAGCTGATGAATCAATCCCCCAACGGCTGCGCTCGCCAGATACACCCTGCCCTGTAATCTGCTAAATAGTGCCTGAACGAAAAGTGGACTCTACACTTCGTTCAGGCACTCATTCAGCTGATTTTCCCACTCTTTCGCAGATAACGGACAACCTCATCAGCCACGGTCTCAGGGTCATTGTCCGCTGAGTTCAAAACTATTTCTGGGTTCAGTGGAGGCTCATAGGGATCATCTATACCAGTGAACCCCTTGATCTCACCGGCACGAGCCTTTTTATAGAGTCCCTTGGGATCTCTCTTCTCGCAGATCTCAAGTGGGGCGTCCACGAAGACCTCGATAAAATCTTCTGCGGCATTGACTTGGCGCACTCGATCTCGGTCGATCCGATATGGGCTGATGAAGGCGGTCAAAGCAATGGTGCCCGACTCGGCAAACAATTGAGCCACGGCACCGATACGGCGGATGTTTTCTTCCCGGTCTTGAGCGGAAAACCCAAGCCCGAAACGCTGCGAAAACTCAGTGTCGTGGTTCTGCTTTAGCATCCCAGGCCCAGCATTGAGATTATGCCGGACATTGTCGCCATCCAAAACGGCGCTGTGCACACCGAGTTCATAGAGTTTGTAGTCAACAATATTGGCAACAGTGCTTTTACCTGATCCGCTCAAACCGGTAAACCAAACGACACACCCTCTGTGTCCTTTGAGATTTTCGCGTTTGGATCGGGAAACCTGATGTTCGTGCCAGTGTACATTTGTATCGTTGTTCATTGAATTGATAGTGTTGTCAAAGTTGATGAAAAGCTTTAGGGCCGTTAACAGCTCCTGCCCATAAAATTAAACCCGTACAGTATATCGATAATCAACCGCTACAGTTTGGATTGTTAACCCTAATACCGGGAATTTTGGACCCGCACCGCTTTACCGAGCAACCACGTCACCTCTTAGGCGTGCGAATTCAATAACTTACCTAACTGGCGCCGCATGATCGTTTGTATTCAGGGCGCGACAACAGGCGCATAGCCCTAGCTATGTAACTGTTGTCGTAACACCGAATACGAGCGATAAGGCTAGTCAGATAGGAAAGTTATTTAAGTAGCATTCCTTAGTCACGCCCGCTGCCCCGCAAACAGAGGAATCCGTAATCGAATCGATTCGTGCACCGAGAGGATAGAGGGGACCACAATGAGGACCAGCACGGTTGAAAACGCCAAACCGAAGGCGATGGAGGTGGCCATGGGGATCAGGAACTGAGCCTGGAGGGAGGTTTCGAAAAGCAGTGGGGTTAAACCGGCAATGGTGGTCAGACTGGTGAGCAGCACCGCGCGCAAGCGCTGGCAAGAGGCCTCGATGAGCGCTGCCTCGATACCCATTCCCTCATCACGCAGGCGGCTGAAAAAGCTGACCAGGATGATTGAGTCGTTCACCACGATCCCGGACAGGCCGAATACTCCGAACAAGGAGAGAATAGTGACGTCCAGGCCCATGGCCAAGTGCCCGAACAAGGCCCCCACCAGCCCGAAGGGGATGGCACTCATTACCACTAATGGCCAGCCATAAGAACTGAACACCCAGGAGAGCACTAGATAAATGAGGACCAACCCCAGCATCATGCCCTTTTTCATATCCTCCAGGGTTTCGCGCTGATCCGCCGCCCGGCCCTCGAATGAATATTCTACGCGATAGCGCGAGATAATCTCCGGCAACACATTCAACACCAGGTTATCCTGGATGACATTGGCGTTATTTTGGCTACGGTCCACATCCGCGGTCACCTCCACCGCCAGCTGCCCCTGGGCATGGCGCAAGACCTCCAGACCCTGCCTGAAGTCCCACTGAACCACAGTGGACAGCGGCACAAACCCTCCCTCCGGTACCCGGATATTGATCCGCTGCAAGCTGCTCAGTCGATCGCGTTCCTGTTTAGGCAGCTGCACACGGACCTCGATCTCTTCGGGACCGTCCTGAAAGATTTGTACCAATCGACCATCAAAGGCGGAACGCAATTGTCGTCCCAGTTCGGTGACAGTGAGTCCCAGGGCCTGGCCGGCGGGGGATAGTGAGTAAATCAGCTGCTCCCTGCCATAAGGCATATCGTCCTGCACCTCGCTCACGCCCGGTATGCCCTTCAAGGTCTCCATGAGTTCCAGCGCCGCATTTTTCAAATCACCGGCGTCGGAACCTGTAAGCCGAATGGTCAGGTCTCTACCCGGCGGACCCGGGCGTCGCGAGGTAATGGTAAAACTCTCAATACCGGCGGGCAGTTCAATATGCTCTCGCCAGGCCCGCACGAACCGCTCATTGCGTATGGATCGCTCATCCGGCGGAATCAACTCGATCTGAATTGACCCCAATTGATCGCCCCTGGCAAAGGCTGAGAGCTGGTGGTCGCCGCTGTTGGCGCCATGGCGGGTCAAGCTCACCTGGATCAGGTCCCCCGCTTCAAAACCGTCCACGGTTTCCTGCAAGGCCTGTTCCAGATGCCCCAGCAAGGCATCGGCCTCCGTACGCGGTGTTCCGGCCACGAAATTTACGTTGGCGAACAGGACTTGCGACTCGGGTGCGGGAAAAAACACAAAATTGAGTCGCCCGCCGGCCAGCAGCCCCAAAGCCAGCAGCAGCAATGCGATCGCCAGACTGATGGTCACGCCCCGATAAGCAATGGCCAGGGTAATCAGAGGACGGAAAAACTGTTCGCGAAAGTGATTGAAACCACGATCCAGACGATCGCGTAAGGAGCCGACCGCGACCTTCTGACTGTGCAGGAAGGAATGGCGCAGATGGCCGGGCAACACCAGAAAGCTTTCCACCAGCGAGGCCAGGATCACACTCACGATCACCAGCGGGATATCAAACAGGATATTCCCCATGATTCCACCGATCAGCATCAGCGGGATAAACGCGGCAATGGTGGTCAACGAAGAGGCCACCACGGGGGCCAGCATACGCCGTGCCCCGCCTTCCGCGGCCAGTAAGGGCTGTTCGCCGGCCTGATAATGGGCCAAGGCATCCTCACCCACCACGATGGCATCGTCCACGATGATCCCCAGTGCCATGATCAGGGCGAACAAACTCACCATGTTGATACTGCCGCCGACCAGCCAAAGGATAAACAAGGTCGCCATGAACGAGATGGGAATGCCCACCGCCACCCAGAACGCCACCCGTCCACTGAGGAACAGGTACAGGATCACGACTACTAAGGCTAGGCCGCCCAAACCGTTCTTGACCAGCAGCATGATACGTCCTTTGATGAGCTTCCAGGCTGTATCATAGACTTGAATCTCTACTCCGGGAGACAAGGTAGGCAAGGTTTCCTCGAGCCATTGTTCGAGAATATCGGCGGATTCGATAGAATCGCCATTCTCAGCGCGCTGAAGCATCAGTTCCACTGCCGGTTTTCCATTCACACTCAAACTCACCTGCCGGTCTCTAGCCTGCCGCTTGACGGTTGCTACTGAACCTAAATCGATACGACTGGTTCCCTGGCTGACCACGGGCAATCGGGCGTAACCCCATTCGTCGCGTCGTTGCTCCAGACTGCGCAGCTCCCGCGCGTTATCGTCGTCACCAACGATGCCGGCGGGCTGATCCTTACTGAACTCAGCGACTCGTTGCGCGATCTCATCGAGACTAAGTTGCAGTTCATCCAGGGTGGCGCTGGAGATCTCGATGGCAATTTCCTGTTCGGGAAGACCGCCGATGTCTACCTTATTGATCCCTCGCGCGAGCAATTCAGACTCGAATCGCCTGGCAAGCTGGTGCAATTCCCGGGGATCTATAGGCCCTGTGATCAGCAGCCGTGCGATGGGTTCATAGCGCGCCAGCTGAGCGACCTCGGGCTGTTCCGCCTCTAGGGGCAGATTGCGAAACTCATCCACCAGCCGGCGAACCTCATCCAGGGCCAACAGAGGATCGGTTCCCTCCTCGAACTCCAAGGTCAGCGAGGACACACCCAACGTCGATGTGGAGGTCAGTTTGTGGAGATTATCGGCACTTTTGAGACGCTGCTCCAGAGGAATGGTAATGCCGTCCTCGATATCTTCGGCACTCGCTCCAGTCCACAACACCCGCACCGTGACGATTTCCAGATCGAAAGTCGGGAAAAACTGGATGTTCAACTGATTCAGCGCAAACACGCCGCCCAGCAACATCATCAGCATGAGCAGATTGGCAGCAACCCGATGATGGGCGAATATCCCCAGCAGATCGCTCTTATGCCCCTTCATTGCACGGCCTCGACGCGCAGTCCGGTAATGGCATTTGGCAGATGGGTAACCACGATCCGGTCACCTGCTTTGATTTGCTCGCTGGCAACCAGCAGCCTTTCCTCATCTTTATTACCGAAATAACTGCCTAGAACCTGCACCTCTATTCCCTTCATCCGATCATCGTCCATGAGATAAAGGCGATTGCTGCCATAGATCGAGCGATAGGGTACCGCGACCACGTCCTGCCGGGGAGGTCTCAGAATCTGGAATCTCAGCATTTCTCCAACGCGCACCACCTCGGCCCCCGATTCAAAACCAAATAGACCATCAATCCCGCTAGGATCCGCCTGACCACTGAAGCGGTCGAGCCTCAGTCGAGGATTCTCGAAACCCTGGTCGGTAAATCCATATACCGGCCGCTGTTCGTTCAAGCCGGCCCGCA
This sequence comes from Gammaproteobacteria bacterium, assembly GCA_024222475.1. Classification (GTDB taxonomy): domain Bacteria; phylum Pseudomonadota; class Gammaproteobacteria; order JAAEPA01; family JAAEPA01; genus JAAEPA01. The sequence goes on from JAAEPA010000518.1 coordinate 7,927, forward strand.
GTTCACGCTTGTACGGGGCGGGAATGCGCGCCCGGACCTCCATATCATCCAGCGCATACATCTCGAGCAAGGTCTCGGCGGTCTTTACCCGATCCCCCTTGGCGACGAGCACCTTACTGACGACACCGGGGAATGGGCTGATCACGCGGCTGCGCTCGAAATCCAGCTCCGCGTCCTGAAGGCGGGCTTGTGCCTTTTTCAAACGGGCCTGCAGCTGTTTGAGACGGGCAGCATGGTCATCGATACTGTACCGACGGGCCGTCACCTTGAGGGCCTGCTGCACCGCATTCTGCCGTGCCTCGTCGACCGAGGAATCAGACCCCAGTTTTTGCTTCTTGAGCCGTTCGTTACGTTGCACACTGGCCTGCGCCAATCGCAGTACCTGCCGTTCTTGTTCCAGCGATTTGAGGTCGGATTGATAGCGGGTGAGCTCACTGGCCGTCTGCGCCATGAGTTCCTCAACCTCGGCCTGGGCTTGTTCAAGGGCAGGCAGAAAGTCACGTTCGTCCAGACGCATCAGCAACCGCCCTTGGGCTACCTGTTGCCCCTCCCTGACATGCATCTGTGAAACGACCGCATCTCCCGGTGAGGCCGCCTTGAACATATCCGGCGTCTCCACCTGGCCGTAGAGTGTGAGTGTAGGCGCCAAGGTGCGTGGCGTGGCTTTCATTACCTGGACCCTCCATACCCGTTCCTCAATACTCGCCGGGGCCTGTTGCGGCTTACTCATACGCAAGCCGGCAAAACCGATGACACCGACGATCAATATCAGGATAGGCAGAACTATTTTTTTATTTACAGTCACAGATTCCGCTCATTTTAGGCAGGTTCATCAAGAGTTGTTTTCGATTAGCATCTGGAATATGACCATGCCACATACCTGGAACTGGCGCTACGCAAGCAAGTATCAATCGCTACTCTTGACAAAGCGTTGATTAGGGCCAGCAAAAGCGCGGGTGTAAAGGTATTGACATGAAGTTAACCGGTCAATGAAAAAGTCACAAACTAT
>JAAEPA010000519.1 GCA_024222475.1 Gammaproteobacteria bacterium
CTCTCCTAGTGGTGATTAATTTATTGTTGATGTTCGCACTTTCTTGACAGGGTCAAGCCATATTGTAATTATGCGCTAATACTAGACCAAATCTACATTTAACAAATTTCCTAGGCGGTTGTCGAATCTAGGTGATTGTAGCGAGGGAAAGATGGTTTGAGACGGATTTCTCGATCCTTTGAGGCGAATAGCCGTAGCGTGTAACGAAAAGGATTGGGAAAACCGGCCAAATCCGACTTTTACCCAGTAGATCAGTCCTAAGTCCGACAGATTGCCGGTAGACTGATCGTTACGTTGCGAATGAACCTGAAACTGAAGTTACTCTAACAAGGAAGGACATGACTAGTGAACGAGCCTCTGAGGCGGCATTGAACGAACGGGCCTTACATCTGTTCAAGGTGCTGGTCGAGGTATACATCCGGGAAGGGCATCCGGTGGGTTCACGTACCTTGGCACGTACCGCCGGCTTAGATCTGAGTCCCGCGACAGTTCGCAATGTGATGGCGGATCTTGAAGAGTTAGGGTTGCTTGTCTCGCCCCATACCTCCGCGGGCAGGGTACCCACAACCCAGGGTTTTCGGCTGTTTGTCGACAATATGGTTAGGGTGAAGCCCTTGCAGATCACCGTTCTCGACCAGCTCAAGGAAGGGCTCGATCCAGGCATGAATCACAAAAACCTGATGGAAACCGCGTCCGGTTTATTGTCTGGTATAACCCAGATGGCGGGTATTATAACCGTACCCAGAAAACAAAATAGCGCCTTGCGGCAGATCGAATTTCTGGAGCTTTCGCAAAACAGGATACTGGCCATCTTGGTCGTTAATGAACAGGAAGTACAAAATCGGATTATCCACTTGGATCGGGCCTATACTAAATCTGAACTCCAGGAGGCGGCCAATTATCTCAATTCGCAATTTGCCGGTAAGGATCTGCGGCAGGTACGTTTCAGTCTGCTCAAGGAACTTGACCGGGTTCGTCAGGATATGGACCAATTGATGCGCTCGGCGATTGAACTTGGCGAAAAAGTATTCGTAGACGCCGAAGATAATAACGAGGATGAGGATTTTATCGTAGTAGGTCGGACCTATCTGATGGACTATGAACAGCTGTCCGACGTGGAGCAGCTGCGCAAGTTGTTCGATGCCTTTAAACACAAGCGTGAGATGCTTCATCTACTGGATAAATGCATCTGTGCCGAAGGGGTACAGATCTTTTTCGGGCAGGAATCGGATTATCAGCCATTGAGTGAGTGCAGCGTTGTTTCGGCGCCATATTCAGTAGAGGACGAGGTTGTGGGTGTGTTGGGGATTATCGGCCCCACCCGAATGGCATACGACCGAGTTATTCCCATCGTAGATGTTACCGCCAAGCTGCTCAGCGCAGCCTTGAATCCCCGCACTTAAACCCCATATCGCTTCAGTATATGTATCGCCCATCGTGAATGCATCTTCCTGGGTGTGAGGTTTGTCGATTTAGTTGACCGGTAAATGCATTTGCGTATTGTAAATTATAAATCTAGAAGGGGACTAAGTTGCTTATGGCAAACAAGGGTCAATCCGAGAACTTGGTAAAGGAGACCGAGCAGAGCAAAAAGGTGGCAGCGGATAAGGAGACAGAGCACGGTGTAGACTCTGCTGAGACCGCGACATTGGAATTCAATATCGAGGAGCTTCAGCAGGAACTGAGGGAAGCGCAGACGAAGGCGGAGACGAACTGGGAAAAACTGCTCCGCTTGCAGGCGGAGCTGGAAAATCAGCGCAAACGCAGCCAGCGCGAACTGGAGAATGCACATAAATATGCGATAGAGCGATTTGTTAATGAGTTGTTACCGGTGAAGGACAGTCTGGAATTGGGCGCCGAGCATACGCCTGATCAGGGTACTGCGGAAAAACTCCATGAGGGCATGGAGTTGACATTGAAAATGCTGGTCCAGCTGATGGAGAAGTTCAATATCGAGGAGATCGATCCAGAAGGTAAACTCTTTGATCCGAAATTTCACCAGGCGATGACCCTTCAGGAGGATGCCGATCTCGCCACCAATACCGTAATTACCGTAATGCAGAAGGGTTATACGCTCAATGGCCGCTTGGTCCGTCCGGCGATGGTCATTGTATCAAAACGTCCCTGACGGCTCAGGTTGGTACGGTATTGCGGGCTTATTGCTACTTTACCTATTAGAAATACTACTGAAATAACTTCCCTATCTGACTTACCTTATCGTTCGTATTCGGCGTTGTGCCAACAATGACATAGCTGGGGCTATGCGCCTGTTTGTCACGCCTTGAATAAAAACGATCATGCGGCGCCAGTTAGGGAAGTTATTTTATTCGCATCCCTTAGGGGCTTGAAAATAGAACACTTGCCCTTACTTTTACCGAATAGAAAAGTTACTCGTTGTAGGTGTATTCGTTCAGGATCTAGGTGGTTTTTTAAAATCCACCCATAACGGGTAAGGATGATTGAATTTGGCAATAAAAACCGACAGGTTGGAGAATAGTTATGGGAAAGATTATCGGTATTGACTTGGGCACTACCAATTCATGTGTCGCAGTGATGGAAGGTGGTTCCGCCAAAGTCATAGAAAACAGCGAAGGTGATCGTACCACACCATCGATCGTGGCATTTACCGAGGATGATGAGGTGCTGGTTGGGCAGTCGGCCAAACGTCAGGCGGTGACCAATCCGGACAATACCTTATTCGCGATCAAGCGTTTGATTGGCCGCCGATTTGAGGAAGAAGCAGTTCAAAAGGATATCAAGTATGTGCCCTACAAAATCGCCAAGGCCGACAATGGCGATGCCTGGATTATGGCGCAAGGGAAAAAGATAGCACCTCCGGAAATCTCGGCGCGCGTGCTGCAAAAAATGAGAAAGACTGCCGAGGACTATCTCGGTGAAGAAATCAAGGAAGCAGTGATCACGGTACCGGCCTACTTCAATGATTCGCAGCGCCAGGCGACCAAGGACGCCGGTAGGATCGCCGGCTTGGATGTCAAACGCATCATTAACGAGCCCACAGCCGCGGCATTGGCCTATGGCATGGATAAAAAGCGTGGCGATCGGAAAATGGCGGTATATGATCTTGGTGGCGGAACCTTCGATATCTCGATCATCGAGATCGCTGAAATCGACGGTGAGCATCAGTTCGAGGTGTTGTCTACCAATGGTGATACCTTCCTGGGAGGAGAAGATTTTGATTTGCGCTTGATCGACTATCTTGCTGCCGAGTTCAAAAAAGACCAGGGTATCGATCTGCACAATGACCCGCTGGCCCTGCAGCGGCTCAAAGAGGCCGCGGAAAAGGCGAAAATTGAATTGTCTTCGAGTCAGCAGACCGATGTCAATCTGCCGTATATCACGGCCGACCGGTCAGGACCCAAGCACCTTAATGTCAAGGTGACTCGGGCTAAACTGGAATCGTTGGTCGAAGACCTCGTTCAGCGTACTATCGGACCGTGCAGGACCGCTATCAAGGATGCTGCCCTATCGACCTCGGAAATCGATGACATCATCCTGGTTGGTGGGCAAACCCGTATGCCCCTGGTTCAGCAGACCGTCAAGAATTTGTTCGGCAACGAACCGCGTAAGGATGTCAATCCCGATGAGGCGGTTGCGGTGGGCGCGGCGATTCAGGGGGGGGTGCTTGGTGGGGCCGTGAAAGACGTGCTGCTGTTGGACGTGACCCCGCTGTCTTTAGGGATCGAGACCCTGGGCGGTGTGATGACCAAGCTTATTGACAAAAATACCACGATCCCGACCAAGGCCAATCAGGTGTTCTCCACCGCCGATGATAATCAGACGGCGGTTACCGTACACGTGCTGCAGGGGGAACGCGAGATGGCCAGTACCAACAAGTCATTGGGTCGGTTTGACTTGGCTGATATTCCTCCCGCCCCACGCGGAATTCCCCAGGTCGAGGTCACGTTCGATATCGATGCCAATGGCATCCTGAACGTATCGGCCAAAGACAAGGCGACCGGCAAAGAGCAGTCCATTATCATTAAGGCCTCCAGTGGTCTGTCAGATAGCGAGGTCGATAAAATGGTCAAGGATGCTGAGGCCCATGCTGAAGAGGACAAGCGCTTCCAGGAGCTGGTAATGGCCCGTAATCAAGCGGACAATATGATCCATGCTACCGAGAAGTCACTTAAGGATATGGGTGATAAGGTCGAGGCTGATGAACGCAAGCAGATTGAAGATGCAATTGCAGCCTTGAAGGAGACTGTTAAGACTGACGACAAAGACGAGATCGAAAGCAAGACTCAAGTTCTGGCCGAGGCCTCAGGTAAGCTCGCCGAGCGTATGTATGCCCAACAAGGAGCGGCAGGGGAACAGGCTGGTGGTGATGCTCAGACTCATGAAAAGGCGCGAGAAACTGCATCTGCGGGCGCCGATGATGTCGTCGATGCTGAATTTGAAGAGGTTGACGACAAGAAGAAATGAGGTTTTTCCTCAGGTGAAGTAACGAATCCGGGCTTGCCTGCGCAAGCCCGGATTTTGTCTGTTTGACGAGTGAGATAAACGCTGGAACCCATTAGGGTCTCCATGGATCTGCTTTGCCGCAGAACCTCCCTGCTTTAGCTTACGAAGTGAAATACATCTCTATGAGACCATCATTGGAAAGGCCGACATCCACCATCTTCCGGGTTATTAGGTAACCATGGCGAAACGCGACTATTACGAGATCCTTGGGGTAGCGAAAAATGCCAGTGAGGCCGAATTAAAAAAGGCCTATAGGCGCTTGGCGATGAAGCATCATCCAGATCGTAACCCGGATAATGCGCAGGCCGTGGAGGTCTTCAAGGAAGCGAAAGAGGCCTATGAGATCCTGTCGGATTCTCAAAAGCGTGCCGCCTATGATCAGTTCGGCCATGCGGGCGTTAGTGCGGGTGGTGCTGGCGGAGGCGGCGGCAGTGGGTTCGGGGATATCTTTGAGGATATCTTTGGAGATATCTTTGGCGGTGGTCGCGGCGGCGGGGGGGGGGGGCATGCCCGCCGAGGGGCGGACTTGCAATACAATTTAGAACTTACCCTGGAAGAGGCGGTATTCGGCACTGAGTCCAAGATCCGTATCCCTATGCGGGTGAATTGTACTGTCTGCGCAGGATCCGGTGCTAAACCTGGTACCTCCCCAGCGACTTGCACTACCTGTGGTGGGGTAGGCCAGGTGCGTATACAGCAAGGCTTCTTCTCCGTTCAGCAGACCTGTCCACGCTGCCATGGCCGTGGTAAAGTTATTACCCAACCCTGCACCGCATGTCAGGGTAATGGGCAGATCGAGGAGCAGAAGAATCTGTCGGTAAAGGTACCTGCCGGGGTGGATACCGGTGATCGCATCAGACTGGCCGGAGAGGGGGAAGTCGGAATCCAGGATGGGCCGCCAGGAGACCTCTATGTACAGGTTCATGTCAAGGCCCATCGTTTGTTTTCGCGGGACGGAAATGATCTGATATGCGATGTTCCGCTATGTTTTACAACCGCGGCCTTAGGTGGGGAATTGGAGATACCTACCTTAGATGAACGGGTGAATATCAGGATTCCACCCGGTACCCAGACCGGTAAGGTGTTTCGCATTCGTAGTAAAGGCGTGCGACCGGTAAGGGGAGGGGCGCAGGGAGATATGTTGTGTAGGATCCATGTAGAGACCCCCGTGAATCTAACTAAACGACAGAAGGTGCTGCTGGAAGAGCTGGATGAAATAATGCAACAAGGTGGTAAAAAACATAGTCCAAAGGCCGAGGGCTGGGTGGATGGCGTGAAGGGTTTTTTCGAGGATTTGAAATTTTGGTCCGATTAACAGAACCACTTCCTTAATCCTGTTTAATATCTCATAAAATATCATCAGAATGACCAACGTGGCGATCGTAGGGGCTGGGGGGCGCATGGGCCGTACCTTGGTGGAGGCTTGTTCGAATAACAGCTATGGTATTGAGCTGGTGGCGGGTACCGAGCAATGGCAAAGTTCCCTACAGGGAGCCGATGCTGGTGAGGTTGCCGGCGTAGGTCGACTAAATGTCCCGATAGTCAGCGGGCTGGAAGCCCTAGATGGGGCCTGCGATGTAGTGATCGATTTTACTCATCCGCAGGCGACCCTACGTCACTTGGCATTCTGTCGCGAGCGAGGGATTCGTATGGTTATCGGCACTACGGGTTTTGATGCGCAACAGCGGGAAGATATCAGCGAGGCTGCCAAGGACATTGCTTTAGTATTTGCTCCCAACATGAGCGTGGGGGTAAATCTGTGTCTAAAATTATTGGATCTCACTGCTCGAGTGCTGGGAGAGGAATCGGATATCGAGGTGATCGAGGCGCATCATCGGCATAAGGTCGATGCACCCTCGGGGACTGCCTTGCGCATGGGTGAGGTGGTGGCTAAGGCCCTTGGGCGCAGCCTTGAGGAATGTGCGATTTATGGTCGACAGGGCCATACCGGTGAACGGGATTCAAAGACCATAGGCTTCGAAACCATCCGAGCCGGGGATATCGTGGGTGAACACACGGTCATGTTTGCCGGCACTGGGGAGCGTGTGGAAATTACTCACAAGGCTTCCAGCCGCATGACCTTTGCCCGCGGCGCGGTACGGGCTGCTGCCTGGATCATGAATAGTGATCGGGGTCAGTTTGATATGCAGGATGTGTTGGGATTGGAACCCGTCGCGGAGTAACAATCCATCTGTCATGGGTGTATCTTTGTTTGTCATGGGCCGGTATATTTGAGCGGCTGATTTTCGTATTCAGCCCACTTGATTCATATACGATTAAACCAATGCTGGGGGGAACTTGGGAGACACTGCATTATTGGCGCTAGCGGACGGCAGTCTGTTCTGGGGCGAATCCATAGGCGAACCAGGACTTGCCACCGGTGAAGTTGTATTCAATACGGCGATGACGGGGTATCAAGAAATCCTCACCGATCCGTCTTATTGTCAACAGATCGTGACTCTGACCTACCCCCATATCGGTAATGTGGGGGCCAATCTCGAAGACGAGGAGTCTTCGGCGGTATTTGCCAACGGCCTGATCGTGCGAGATCTTCCCGCTCGTCATAGCAACTGGCGTTCCCAGGAAGGGTTATCCGACTATTTGCAACGTCAAGGCGTGGTTGCTATGGCGGATATCGATACTCGGCGCCTCACTCGAATACTGCGTGAGAAAGGGGCCCAGAATGGCTCGGTCATGGCTGGAGATCCAGACCCTCAGGTGGCCATCGACGCCGCGCGGGCGTTTCCCGGATTAACGGGAATGGATCTGGCCAAACAGGTCTCGGTAAGCGAACGCTATATCTGGAATGAAGGGATCTGGCGCCTGGGGGGGGGCATGCCCCTTCCGAAATCTAGGCCCGCTGAGAGCAGCAATGGGTTTCGGGTTGTGGCTTATGACTTTGGTATCAAACGCAATATATTACGGATCTTGTCCGAGCAGGGTTGTCAGTTGACCGTAGTACCGGCTCAAACCTCGGCGGAAGAGGTGTTAGCCCTGTCTCCGGATGGCGTATTTCTGTCGAATGGCCCGGGTGATCCAGCGCCTTGTGAATATGCCATCACCGCCATCAGCAAGATTGTAGATGCGGGAATTCCAACCTTTGGGATCTGTCTCGGCTATCAACTGCTTGCCCTGGCTTGCGGGGCAGGTACTGTAAAGATGAAATTCGGCCACCATGGTGCCAACCATCCGGTTGAGGATCTTGCCACAGGGCGGGTGATGATCAGCAGCCAAAACCATGGGTTCGCGGTGGATGAGGCAAGCTTGTCCACCGATCTAAAGGCGACTCACCGTTCATTATTCGATGGATCGCTGCAGGGTATACATCACTTAAGCAAGCCCGCGTTCGGGTTTCAGGGCCACCCGGAGGCCAGTCCCGGTCCGCACGATGTGCTCCCATTGTTCAATCATTTCATGGAACTCATCCAAGGGCGGCGGTAATATATCCATCCGTCATGGGTAGATACCCCGATTGTCTTGAATGGGTGTAGACCCGGCGGTCCCGGGCCAGCCGTAACAACACAATAATTATGCCGAAACGCACCGATATCAAAAGTGTTCTCATCATAGGTGCCGGGCCCATTATCATCGGCCAGGCCTGTGAGTTCGACTATTCCGGGGCACAGGCCTGCAAGGCCCTGCGGGATGGAGGCTATCGTGTGGTGCTGGTGAATTCTAATCCGGCTACCATCATGACCGATCCTGACATGGCCGATGCGATCTATATCGAACCCATCGAGTGGCGCACCTTGGCCAAGGTTATAGAACGCGAACGACCGGATGCCTTGTTGCCCACTATGGGGGGGCAGACTGCATTGAATTGCGCACTGGATTTAGTGCGTCAAGGGGTGCTCGAATTGTTCAACGTGGAGCTGATCGGGGCCAGCCGTGAGGCTATCGACATGGCCGAGGATCGGGAGCGTTTCCGCAAAGCCATGGATGCCATCGGTCTGGAATCCGCCCGCTCGGCCATCGCCCATAGTCTGGATGAGGCTTTGCGGGTTCAGGTCGATATCGGTTTTCCTACCATCATACGCCCCTCTTTTACGCTAGGCGGCAGTGGCGGTGGGGTAGCCTACAACCGGGAGGAGTTCGAGGATATCGTCAAGCACGGCCTGGATCTCTCGCCGACCGATGAGGTCTTGTTGGAAGAATCTCTGCTGGGTTGGAAGGAATTTGAGATGGAGGTGGTGCGTGACCAAAAAGACAATTGCATCATCGTCTGTTCCATCGAAAATCTAGATCCCATGGGGGTGCATACCGGGGATTCCATCACCGTAGCACCTGCCCAGACGCTGACCGACAAGGAATATCAGATCATGCGCAACGCATCGATTGCGGTGTTGCGCAAGATAGGTGTGGACACCGGTGGATCCAATGTGCAGTTTGCCGTGAATCCGGACAATGGACGCCTGCTCATCATCGAGATGAATCCGCGTGTTTCGCGTTCCTCGGCGCTAGCCTCCAAGGCTACCGGTTTTCCCATAGCCAAAATTGCGGCGAAGCTGGCCGTGGGGTATACCCTGGATGAGTTGCGCAATGAGATCACCGGCGGCGCGACCCCGGCCTCGTTCGAGCCCACGATCGACTACGTCGTTACCAAGATTCCTCGATTTAATTTCGAGAAGTTTGCCCAGGCCGAGCCGAGGCTCTCTACTCAGATGAAATCCGTAGGGGAGGTGATGGCCATCGGCCGCACCTTCCAAGAATCCTTGCAAAAGGCGCTGCGGGGCCTGGAGATTGGGGTTGATGGTTTCGACTCTTGGTTGGACCCGGGCAGTGACGATGCTGAAAGGGTGCTCAAGCACGAATTGAGAAACACAGGTCCCCATCGGCTTTGGTATGTGGCCGATGCCTTTCGATTGGGGGAATTCTTGGACGAGATCCATGAACTGACTCGAATAGACCCCTGGTTTCTGGAGCAGATACAAGAGCTGGTGCGGCTGGAACAGGGGCTCCAGGGACGATCGATAGAAGATTTTAGTTACCAAGAGTTCAGGGAGCTGAAGAAACGTGGCTTTTCCGATCGTCGGTTGGCTGCCCTGACCGGAACGGATGAGGCCACGGTTCGGAGTAGCCGTTATGCGCTGGACCTGCATCCCGTTTACAAACGGGTGGACACTTGCGCGGCGGAATTCGCCACCAGTACGGCCTATCTCTATTCGAGCTATGAACAGGAATGCGAGGCCCTGCCGACCCAACGGCAGAAAATCATGGTCTTGGGTGGTGGGCCCAACCGTATTGGGCAGGGAATAGAATTCGATTATTGCTGCGTTCATGCGGCCTTGGCCATGCGCGAGGATGGTTATGAAACCATTATGGTCAATTGCAATCCAGAGACCGTTTCCACCGATTACGATACCTCCGACAGGCTGTATTTCGAGCCGCTGACCCTGGAGGATGTGTTGGAGGTCGTGCGCGTTGAAAATCCCATCGGCGTGATCGTGCAGTACGGTGGACAGACTCCCCTTAAGTTGGCCCGTGATCTCGAGGCCGCCGGGGTGCCGATCATCGGGACCTCGCCAGATTCGATAGACCTTGCTGAAGACCGGGAACGCTTCCAGCAGATGATTCACAAACTGAAGTTGAAGCAACCGCCAAACGCAACCGCGAAGACGACTGACCAGGCAATTGAGCTGGCCGAAAAGATTGGTTATCCGGTCGTGGTAAGACCCTCTTATGTGCTGGGTGGACGGGCGATGGAGATCGTTTATACCGCTGAAGATCTGCAACGTTACATGATCGAGGCGGTGCAGGTGTCGAATGATGCGCCGGTGCTGCTGGATCGATTTTTAGATAATGCCATTGAGATTGATGTAGATGCGATCCGTGATGATGAACAGGTGTGGATCGGCGGCATCATGGAGCACATCGAACAGGCCGGTGTGCATTCGGGAGATTCCGCTTGTAGCCTGCCGCCCTATTCGTTGAGTGATCCAGTCAAAAATGAGATACGTGATCAGGTGAGACGGATGGCCCACGAGCTGAAGGTCATCGGTCTGATGAATACCCAACTCGCTCTCCAGGACGGTGAGATCTATGTCATCGAGGTCAATCCACGGGCCTCACGCACCGTGCCCTTCGTTTCCAAGGCCATTGGCTTACCGCTGGCGAAGATCGCTGCCCGTTGTATGGCCGGCAAGTCCCTGCATAGTCAGGGAATAAGCCAAGAGGTCATTCCCGGCTATTATTCCGTCAAAGAGGCGGTGTTTCCGTTTATGAAGTTTCTCGGTGTAGATCCCATCTTGGGACCGGAGATGAGATCGACAGGTGAAGTGATGGGTGTGGGCCGCAGTTTTGGTGAGGCATTTGGCAAGGCCCAACTTGCCGCGGGTGTTATTTTGCCTGTTAAAGGTCAGGTACTGATCAGTGTGCGTGATATAGATAAGCCCGCCGTAGTAGAGGTGGCTAAGATCCTGAATAAGAAAGGTTTTAACCTTGTTGCAACTAAAGGCACGGCACAGGCTTTGCAGGATGAAGGTCTGGAATGTACCGCCATCAACAAGGTGACTGAGGGCAGGCCGCATATCGTGGATATGATCAAGAACGACCAGATCGATCTGATCATAAATACCACTGAAGATAAGCAGGCAATAGCCGATTCTTACACCATTCGGCGGGCTGCGCTATTGCGCAAGGTGTGTTATACCACGACGATTGCTGGTGCCAGGGCGATATGTCAGGCACTGAATCATACTCAAGACGAAATATATCGACTGCAAGATTTACATTTGGAGTATATCAATGAATAAGGTACCGATAACAACTAGAGGTGCAGAGCAACTGAGGGCGGAACTTAAAATGCTAAAATCCGACAAACGTCCCAAGGTCATCGAAGCCATTGCAGTGGCTCGCGCGCATGGAGACTTACGGGAAAATGCCGAGTACCATGCGGCGCGTGAGCAGCAGGGCCTGATAGAGGCACGCATTCGGGACATTGAGTTAAAGCTGGCTTATGCTCAAGTCATCGACGTGACTACCATCCATGATCAGGGCAGGGTAGTGTTCGGTGCGACCATCGATCTCATCGACGAGCATACCGGTGATGAGTTGACCTACCAGATCGTTGGCGATGATGAGGCCGATATCAAGGCCGGTTTGATCTCTATCAGCTCGCCTATCGCCAGGGCCTTGATCGGTAAACCGGAAGGGGCCATCGCGACCGTAAAAGCACCACGTGGCGAGCAAGATTATGAGATCGTAGGTATCCGATATATCTGAACTACGATGAATGCATCACTTTAGTTTGGGAACTTAACCCCATGGCTAAAACCGCGAGCAACCGGCGCTGGCTTCGGCGTCAGCGTGTCGATCCCTACGTTAAACGGGCGCGCGAATTGGGGTTTCGCTCGCGAGCGGTGTTCAAACTACAGGAAATCGACAAGCGCTACCATTTATTCAAGACGGGAATGACCATCGTCGATTTGGGAGCGGCCCCCGGGGGATGGAGTCAATATGCTGTCGGGCGTATCCATGGTGACGGCCAGGTCATTGCCACCGATATTCTATTCATGGAACCGCTGCCGGGGGTGAATTTTTTGCAGGGGGATTTTACCGAGCAATCCGTATTAAGACAGATTGTTGAGACCTTGGGAGATGACGCGCCGGACATTGTTATTTCTGACATGGCCCCCAATATTACGGGCATGGCCTCCATTGACCAGCCTCGGGCCATGTACCTCGCCGAACTGGCCTTGGAGCTGGCTGCGGATATCCTCAAGGCTGATACTCTTCTGGTTAAACTGTTCCAGGGAGAAGGTCATGATCAATTCGTTGCTCAGGCCCGAAACAGCTATCGTAAGGTAAGGTTGATAAAGCCTGATGCCTCACGAAAGCATAGCAGAGAACACTATTTATTAGGGGGCTGTCGGATTTAGGGCTGATCTGTGAGCAAGATGAAACGCAATTAATTGAGTTAGCACCTTTCTCTGTTCTGTAGGTCTAACGGCAATAATTTGATTGGCACTGTTACCAGACACTTATGCAGTTCTAGTCTTATGCTAAAAACTATAGTAAGGTCGGACTATTACCTCGATCACTTGCAGGGTCTAGGTATTTTTAAGGGATTGACCAGGATGTGCGCGTGTACCTACTTGCTGGCGAAGGCGGTGTCATGCACCGAAGCCATTTGAGGTGATATTTTGAACGACATGGTAAAAAACCTAATTCTATGGGCGGTCATCGCGATTGTGTTGATGTCCGTATTCAATAATTTCAGTCCTCGCGGGCCGGCGCCAACGGCACTTTCGTATTCGGAATTCATCGCCGAGGTCAAAAGCGGCCGCGTTAAAAGTGTAGAGATCGATGGTCGTACGGTGCAAGGGCTCTCGATTGCGGGCGAGGAGTTTACGACCTATGCTCCAGACGATCCGCAGATGATCAATGATCTGCTGGTCAGTGAGGTTAAGGTGGAGGCCAACCCGCCCGAGAAACGCTCGCTGTTGCTTGATATTCTCATCAGTTGGTTTCCGATGTTGCTGCTGATCGGCGTTTGGATCTTTTTCATGCGTCAAATGCAAGGAGGAGGCGCAGGGCGTGGCGCCATGTCGTTTGGCAAAAGCAAGGCCCGGCTGATGGGAGAAGACCAGATCAAGGTGACCTTTGCCGATGTGGCCGGTGTTGAAGAGGCCAAGGACGAGGTCGGCGAGCTGGTCGAATTCCTGCGTGATCCAGGGAAGTTTCAGAAACTCGGCGGCAAAATCCCCCAAGGGGCATTGATGGTCGGTTCCCCGGGCACCGGTAAGACGCTGCTCGCCAAGGCGATTGCCGGTGAGGCCAAGGTGCCCTTCTTTAGTATTTCCGGATCGGATTTCGTGGAGATGTTCGTCGGAGTGGGGGCCTCGCGGGTGCGTGATATGTTCGCGCAGGCCAAGAAACATGCCCCATGTATCATATTTATCGATGAAATCGACGCCGTGGGGCGCCATCGTGGGGCAGGGCTAGGTGGCGGCCATGACGAGCGTGAGCAGACTCTGAATCAGTTGCTGGTGGAAATGGATGGTTTTGAAGGCAACGAGGGTATTATCGTCATCGCGGCAACCAACCGACCCGATGTGCTCGATCCGGCGCTATTACGGCCGGGGCGTTTCGATCGCCAGGTGGTCGTTCCATTGCCCGATGTGAGAGGGCGCGAGCTAATCCTCAAGGTCCACATGCGTAAGGTCCCTATTGCCGAGGATGTCAGGCCCGATATCATCGCTAGGGGTACTCCGGGATTTTCGGGGGCCGATCTGGCCAATCTGATCAATGAGGCGGCGCTTTTTGCGGCCAGGGCCAATAAGCGTACCGTGGACATGGTGGAATTCGAGCGCGCCAAGGACAAGATCATCATGGGGGCGGAACGCAAGTCCATGGTGATGAGCGATGAAGAAAAGAAGCTCACCGCCTATCACGAGGCCGGCCATGCGATCGTTGGCCGGTTAGTGCCCGCGCATGATCCTGTCTACAAAGTCAGTATCATTCCCCGGGGACGGGCCCTGGGAGTGACCATGTTTCTTCCCGAGGAGGATCGCTACAGCCATTCCAAGCAGCGTCTGGAGAGTCAGGTTTCCAGTCTATTCGGTGGGCGCATCGCCGAGGAACTGATTTTCGGGGGTGATGCAGTGACTACCGGCGCCTCCAACGATATCGAACGGGCCACCGAGATCTCACGTAACATGGTGACCAAATGGGGGCTTTCCAACAAGATGGGGCCCCTGTCCTATAGTGAAGAAGACGGTGAAGTGTTCCTCGGTCATTCGGTGACTCGGCACAAGACGCTTTCTGATGAAACTGCTCACACTATCGATGAAGAGATCAGAAAGATCATCGATGACAACTATCATCGCGCCGAACGGTTGCTCAAGGAAAATCTGGATAAACTACACCTCATGGCTAAGGCCTTAATTAGATATGAGACCATAGATAGCAAACAGATTGATGAGGTCATGGATGGAAAGAAACCTACACCTCCTCCGGACTGGAATAATGAGGGGCCTAAATCCGGTGCTGGTCCCGAGCCGGAAGTCAAAAGTCAAGGAGATCATGACGATGGCAAGATCGGGGGACCGGCGAGTCTGCATTAATTCCGGAGTTCTGGTAGAGACTAAGCATTAATAGCGGTTCAGGTCCGTGGCTCGGTTCCTGAATTGCGCGGGCAGACAGCTGGATCTGGATCAGCCGTGTGTCATGGGTATCCTCAATGTCACCCCCGATTCCTTTTCGGACGGGGGTGATTTCATTGCGGTAGATAAAGCCCTGGAGCGTGCCTATCTCATGGTGGAGGAGGGCGCTGCTATCATCGATATCGGAGGAGAGTCTACCCGGCCGGGTGCCTTGCCCGTGTCGGTACAGCAGGAACTCGATCGTGTATTACCCATCGTCGAGGGCCTTACTTCCGAGCTCTGCGTTCCTCTATCAATCGATACCAGCAAACCCGAGGTCATGCGTGCCGCTGTACGTGCCGGGGCCGGGTTTATTAACGATGTCCATGCTCTAGGCAACGAAGGGGCATTGCAAGCGGTTAATGAGTTGAAGGTACCCGTGTGCCTAATGCACATGCAGGGCGAACCCAGGGGAATGCAGCAGCGTCCTCAATATCGAGATGTCGTATCTGAGGTCAAGGGGTTTCTAGAAGATCGAGTCGAGGCCTGCCTAAGGGCAGGCATAGCTAGAGAGTCCCTGGTATTGGATCCCGGGTTTGGTTTTGGCAAGGGCCTGGTTCACAATCTCAGTCTGCTTCGCCACCTTAGGGTGATCGCTGAATTGGGTTTGCCCATGCTGGTGGGGCTGTCGCGTAAGTCTATGTTTGAGGCTTTGTTGAATCTTCCAGTCGACAGACGTCTTTGCGCAAGTTTGTCTGCTGCTGTCATTGCCGTTCTACGGGGCGCATCGATAGTTCGTGTGCATGATGTTCGAGCTACCGTAGAGGCCATTGCGGTAGCGCAGGCCGTTGATCAAGTCGATTGAGGAATGTGATTCAGGCCATAAGATGCCTTTGTTTTGAAGTGTTGAGCAACGGATTAAGGTATTGGCCGGTGTAAGATGATTCAACCTGTGCGACTTCTTCCGGGGTACCCGTGGCCACGATCTGTCCGCCTCCATCCCCCCCCTCAGGCCCCATATCTATGATCCAGTCGGCGGTTTTGATGACATCCAGATTGTGCTCGATTACGACTACGGTGTTGCCGTGATCACGCAATCGGTGCAGTACCTTCAACAACTGTTCGATATCATGAAAATGCAGACCCGTGGTGGGTTCATCGAGGATATAGAAGGTCCTGCCGGTATCTCTTTTGGACAGTTCGCGGGAGAGCTTTACCCGTTGTGCCTCGCCTCCGGAAAGCGTGGTGGCGCTTTGCCCGAGGGTGATGTAAGACAGTCCGACATCGATTAGTGTCTGTAATTTACGTTTCAGTATTGGAATCGGGCTAAAGAAGCTATGGGCCTGCTCTACCGTCATTTCGAGTATTTCATGAATATTTTTGCCCTTGTATTGAATGCTCAAGGTTTCTCGGTTGTAGCGCTGACCTTTGCAGATATCGCAGGGAACATAGACATCTGGAAGAAAGTGCATTTCCACCTTGATGAGTCCGTCGCCTTGGCAGGCCTCGCAGCGTCCGCCTTTGACATTGAAGCTGAAACGTCCCGGATTGTAGCCCCTGGACCGAGCTTCCGAGGTGCCGGCAAACAGCTCGCGTATGGGGGTGAACATCCCGGTATAGGTTGATGGGTTTGACCGGGGTGTGCGGCCAATCGGGGCTTGATCTATGTCGATGACCTTGTCGAAATGTTGCAGGCCTTGTACTGCAACACAAGCTGCGGGGTTGAGCTTGGCCGCATTGAGTTCGCGGGCCAGGTAAGGATACAGTGTGTCATTGACCAGGGTGGATTTTCCCGAACCGGAGACCCCGGTAACGCAGATGAACAGGCCTGCCGGAAAGCTGACATCGATCTCCTTGAGATTATTGCCGCAAGCGCCTTGGACGATGAGTATCTTATCTTGATCCGCGGCAGTCCTGCGGTGGGGAATTGCGATTTCACGAATTCCAGCGAGATACTGGCCGGTGAGTGAACTGGGATTGGCGGCGATTTCCTCGGGGCTGCCTTGGGCAACGACCTGACCACCATGGGACCCTGCGCCAGGCCCCATGTCTATCACGTGATCCGCGCTACGGATGGCCTCTTCGTCGTGCTCTACGACGATGACGCTATTGCCCAGCTCTTTTAAATAAGTGAGCGTATTGAGAAGTCGTTGATTGTCTCTCTGATGTAGGCCGATGGAAGGTTCATCCAGAATATACATGACCCCTACCAGGCCGGCGCCGATCTGGCTCGCCAGGCGGATACGCTGGGTCTCGCCTCCGGACAGTGTTCCCGCGTTACGTTCCAGGGTTAGATAGTCCAGTCCGACATTGACCAGAAAACTCAATCGTTGTTCGACCTCCTGGATTATTCTTTGCGCGATTTGACCGCGGTGGCCGGGAAGTTTTAACTGTTGGAAGTGCTGTGCCGCCTGTCCTATCGGCAGAGCGCTGATCCGGGGCAGGTTGAGATCCGCAATATAGACGTTTCTCGCTTGGGTATTGAGCCGACTGCCCTGACAGTCAGGACAGTGTTGGATGGTCAGGTATTTGGCCAGTTCTTCGCGTACCGCAAGCGATTCGGTTTCCCTGTGGCGACGTTTTATATTAGGTATGATGCCTTCGAAGGCGTGGGTATGGGTACGAACCTGATCACCATCACTGAAATGTTGAAATTTAATGGCCTGAGTCCCGCTACCGTATAGAATAACGTGTTGGATGTCTTCTGGTAGAGACTCGAAGGGGGCCTCGATGTCGAATTTATAGTGTTTAGCCAGGGACTGTATCAGTTGAAAATAATAGGCATTGCGCCGATCCCAACCGCGTACCGCCCCACCGGCCAGACTCAA
>JAAEPA010000520.1 GCA_024222475.1 Gammaproteobacteria bacterium
AAAGGTACTCAATAAACCTTGATCGAATTCGGCTTGTTGCTGCTGCGTCTCGCGCTTTTCATCTTCCAGAGCAGCCTGTTTTTGTTCGGCTTCGGTTTGTTTCCTCAGTTTAGGAGCCTCAACCGTAGCAATAAGATTGCCTTCGTCATCAAAAACCTTGCGCTCCCTCTGCGCCTGCTTAGGGGGTACCTTATCGCTGTAATGAACTTGGCCGTCGTCGGCAACCCATCGGTATAACCTGGCCTGTAAGGATGGTGAGAAAAGGGTAACTGCGACCACCAAAACACCTATAATGCCCGCTAGGTTACGTTGCATATCCGTCGTCCTTTCAAAAATTGAGGTTTTATACCCACCCGTCATGGGTATAAATTACTATACCTGAGCACCGGTTCTATACCTTGCCTTCTATCGATCAAGTCCTGCTTTTTATCATATCCTTACTGGCCAATCTATTTTCCGCATTCTCGGGCGGGGGAGCGGGTTTGATTCAGCTTCCGGCATTAATCTTTTTGGGGCTGCCCTTCGGGCTTGCCTTAGCTACCCATAAGATCGCCAGTGTTGCCCTGGGGCTCGGGGCCACGGTACGTCATTGGCGTGAGCATCAGCTGCAAAAGCGGTACATCCTGGTAATGCTGATCAGCGGCCTTCCCGGGGTCGTCATTGGAGCCAATGTCATTCTTAGCATCCCTGACCGTGCGGCAGAAATCGCCCTTGGATTATTAACCTTGGGTCTGGGGCTGTACTCTATCTTTAAACCGGATCTAGGTCAGTCTTTAACCCTTAAACACCAGGATACGAAGGGTTTGATCTTGGGCGGGGTTGGGTTATGGGGCATAGGCGTCTTGAATGGCTCGCTTACCTCGGGAACAGGTCTGTTCGTGACCATGTGGCTAATACGTTGGTTTGGCATGGACTACCGCAGGGCGGTGGCCCATACCCTGGTGCTGGTAGGATTGTTCTGGAATGGCGCAGGGGCCGTTACCCTGGGACTGCTGGGTGATGTCCACTGGGACTGGTTACCGGCATTATTGGTGGGCTCACTGCTGGGAGGGTATATGGGGGCCCATCTTTCCATCGTCAAGGGAAATCGGTGGATTAAGCGTAGTTTTGAGGTCGTTACCTTGCTGGTGGGCAGCAAGTTGACTTTAGGATAAGGAATGCATATCAGATAAATTAGCCAACTGACGCCGAATGATTATTCGGCGTCAGTTAGGGAAGTTATTTAATTCGCATGCCTTAGGGCTGTGTGTCGTTTACATTCCTTAGTCGTTAACCTGAAGTTCCCAGGGTACGCTGTCTGTGAATATGCGAATTTCCTCAAATGCAGCGATCTCTATCGTAGCTGTTTCCAGGAGGGCATTCGATTTCATGGCCGTGCCTTCATCATAGTCGTGATAGGCCTCATCGAGCACCATTAGGGTCTCGTATCCTCCCCTATCAGATACAGGCCCTATATCAGGGTAGCTGCCACTGGCGCCGTCTTCATAATCATGAAATGCCTGATAGAGATCGATCCCCCGTTCGTCGGCGCCGGCCACCCCAGCCGCCATAACGCACAATGAAAGGAACAGGTAGGTCAATGACCTGTTGCTGGCCTTCATGGCGCTGGCGCGGATCAAAAGCGTGGAACGGCTGCGTTACTACGCACCCGGAGAATGGGGCAAGATCCTGGGGCTTGATCGCATCCCGGAAGTACGGACATTACGTGAAAAGCTCAAAATACTCTCGACCCAAGGTGCCAGTGCCCAATGGGGCGCGGACCTGTGCGCCCAATGGATGGCGGCGGACATGGAAAGTACCGCCATGCTCTATATTGATGGCCATGTGCGCGTCTACCATGGTTCACAGACCAAGCTGCCCCGACATCATGTCGCTCGTGAACGCCTGTGCCTGCGCGCCACGACGGATTATTGGGTCAATGCCATGGATGGGCAACCCTTTTTCTACATCAACAAGGCCGTTGACCCGGGCCTGATCAAGGTGATTGAAGGTGAAATCGTACCGTGGCTGGAGCAGCAAGTCCCTGCCCAGCCGAGCCCTGAACAACTGGAGAACAATCCGTTATTACCCCGGTTTAGCTTGATTTTTGACCGGGAAGGTTACAGCCCCGCGTTGATGCTGCGCTTGAAGCAAAAGCATATCGCCTGTATGACCTATCATAAATATCCCGGTGAGCCTTGGCCGGAAACGGAATTTACCAAGCAGCCGGTGACCCTGGTTAGCGCAGAAGTGGTTGAAATGGCGCTGGCCGAGCGAGGCACCCTATTGGGCAAAAAGCTGTGGGTCCGGGAGATCCGCAAACGCACCGAAAGTGGTCATCAAACCGCCATCATTGCAACCCATTATCAAGCGGATTTTATCACGATTGCCGCCTCCATGTTCGCCAGATGGTCTCAGGAGAACTTCTTTCGATATATGCGTCAACACTATAATATTGATGGACTTGTGGAGTATTGTCTGGAGGATATTCCTGATTCCACACCAGTGGTTAATCCGGATTACCGGCAACTGGACTGCGAAATACGCAGCCTCAATGGCAAGCTCAGCCGTCGTCTTGCTAAATTTGGTTCCATGAACATTGAAACCGAGATTAACCCCCGGAAAGTTGAGGCGTTTGAACAGCAAAAGGCAGCGCTACTCGAAGAGATCACCGCCTTTCAGGAGGAAGTGGATACGCTAAAGAGCAATCGAAGCGATACCAATAAACACATTACCTTTGCCGAGCTGCCACAAGAGGCGCGATTCAGTAAACTCGCCACCCAAACAAAGCAACTCATTGACACGGTAAAGATGGTGGCATACCGGGCTGAAACCGCCATGGTCAACATCCTGCGCGAGACGATGTCGCGTGTTGATGATGCCCGCCAGCTGGTGGTCGCGCTGTATCAATCAGAGGCGGATTTATTGCCGGACCATCAAAACAAAACCCTAACAGTGCGTCTGCATCGGCTGGCCAATC
>JAAEPA010000521.1 GCA_024222475.1 Gammaproteobacteria bacterium
ACTTTCTCGGAAGTCTTTCTCTGTCTCATCTGCCACTTCCTGGGTGGTCACGATGAGCCAGATGTCTCTCTTATTCAATTCGCCAATTCGGTCCAATAGGCGCTGACGGGGAACATCAACCCAATCTGTCCATTAGGCGCTGATGGGGAACAGTCCAAACCATTTGGTTGCCGACCGCCGCTTATGCAACTACGGTTAATTGATTGGCATCGATGAGACGTGAGGCCCTAATCGTGACTGAAACCTCACAAGAACTAAAACTATGCTGGGCCTGCCGAAAACCGTTGGGCGACGGGCAAGTCAAATGCCTTGAATGCAGCAGCTGGCAAAACTGGCGGCGCTATATGGTGTTCTCCGCTTCTATTCTTTCATTGCTGATTGCGCTGATCTCGGTTTCAGGGGCTCTGGGACCTTCACTTCTTGAAGCATTCCGAGGCAAATCCCCAAAAATCGTTGTTATTGATGGGAAAGCCTCAGACCTGTCCCTAACACTTCACATTGCTAACGCTGGCAGCCAGATCACCGCGGTCATGTCCAATATTCAGTGCATTGGCACTTACCATTTTCGAAATTGGCAGGTTACCGAATATGGGCAATTCCCCTCAAATGACTATGAGAAAGCCGCATTGATTACATACCTCTCGGCAGACGATTCAATCATTCTGCAGCCCAACGAAAAACGCAGCATTGAGTATTCCCATCAAGCAACGACGGTGCTCGGTCAGCCGGTTGGACATGTCTTAGTGAACTCTCTTTCCTTCAAAAAAATTCATACAGTAGATTTATTAGCCGGAGGAGTGCGCAACGACACAGAGAGAACCACCTATTCATGTAAGATCGGATATTATGGAGAAACCAACCAACCCATTTACAAGCAACACACATCTGATGTTCTCACAAACAGTTTCGGCCTGACCGAATTCTATCGGGCGTTTGTAAAGGACGTTCCAAAACCGGGAACGGTGAGCGCGCTCTAATTTAACCAATTGTCCATCGCAGAAAAGTTTCTCTTGGCACCTGTCCGCGAACCCATGCATACAAGAAGAACCGTTCACCATTCCTGCCCCATTGGTCGAGCATGCATATTCGCTTCGCTCCCGCCGCCTCAAGCCACCTGCGTGCGGAGACGTGCGTTTCAATGGTTCGGACTTCTATGCGCCGGATGCCTTGCTCAAGCCATTCTGGGACTTTGTACGAGAACACATGACGGGTTATTGCCGGGATGCATCGCTCCATACCGTCACGGCCGAACGCCCAACCGGTCAGAACGCCTTCGGATACCGGCTGAAACCCGAATGCTGCGGTTGGAACACTTTGTAGAAAGCTGTCCAAGCTGGACCTGCTGAAATACTGTGCGCCGCTACAATCTCAGCCTTTGTGCCTTTCGGCATTTGGCAGAAGATTTCCTGCTTGTCTGCCTCTCGCAAGTTGGCTGCGATAAACGACACGTCGCGCAGTGTCGCCGGCTGAATGCAGACCATTTTGTAAGGCCAAGCCTCAAGTCTCTGGTTTTTGAAATCGAGGATCTGGAACTCCTGGCGCCAGCATCGGCGGAGGCATAACTGTCATTTCGACAGGATCGATCCCAAATTGGTCTATCAATTCCGGATAAGTACTCAAAATTCCATTGGGTGGAACGACCCGGTATTTGATTCCCGGGTTCACAGCTTTCCCATCTTCATTAGTATTTGAGTCAGTCGTACTGAAATTTTGGCGTGCTAAATCTACAAATGGTACCTGTTGAATGAGGTGAATCAACCGTGCACGACTAGTTGCCAGTTCTGGTTTTACCTCATCTGATACCTGTCCTCCTTCTAACGACTCACTTAGTTTTTGAAGAACAACTAGTTCGTGCTGAGTTGGAGCGCCTCCCCGTCCAGATGCAACGGCAACGTAAAGCAGAGCCGCATCAACCCGCATATCCCAGATGGATTGACAAAGACGACCTGATGGATTCTGGTTTGTTATGGCAAATCAATGCATTAGGTGGCCAAGATGCCGGATTTTCAGGGCGGTATTACGGGTGAATCGGTTTCAGCACCTTTGAGGGTCGATTTTGGCCGGCG
>JAAEPA010000522.1 GCA_024222475.1 Gammaproteobacteria bacterium
GGGCATTTTTTAATGGGTTTGCCCCATTTCACGCAAATCCCATCAATATTCCCCAGCCCCAAGTCATGGAGCTGCCAACCTTAATATAAATGGTGAAACTTCAGTAACTTATTTTACACATTTTTTGTACCAGAAAGCGTCATAAAATATTAATAATTGTAAATTTAACGCGAAGAGGCAAGGGCGAGAGGCAAGGGCCAGGTCATCATTACTACCGGTTGCGCACCGGAAGGGGGAGTTATTGTTGAGTTATTCCTGAAAGGGTAATCAGCTCAGACAAGGTCTCTAGAAGCTTATCAAGCTGCTCCTCGCTGTGGTTTGCCGAAAGGGTAATCCGCAATCGGGCGGTCATAACAGGAACGGTGGGCGGGCGGATTGCGGGGACCAGAAAACCCTTGCCCAGCAGGGCCGTGCTGATGTGGAAGGCCTCTTTGGGATCACCTATCATTAGCGGTTGGATGGCGGTGCTTGAGTCCGTCAAGGGTAGACCCACTTGTTTGGCTTTAGCCCGGAAATAGGTGATGAGGTGATCAAGGTGTTCACGCCGCCAAGATTCTTTTTTTATTAATTTCAAACTGGCCCGGGTTGCCTCGGCGATCGCCGGTGGTGGGGCCGTTGTATAGATATAGCTGCGTGCGGATTGGATCAGTGCCTCGATCAGTTCATCGCTGCCCGCGACAAAGGCGCCAAAGGTGCCCAAAGCCTTGCCCAATGTCCCCATGAGTATGGGGACATCTCGATGGTTTAGTCCATGATGTTCGAGGGTTCCTCGTCCGGTATTGCCGATGACGCCCAGACCATGGGCGTCATCAACCATCAGCCAGGCATCGTGTGCCTTAGCGATTTTCGCTGATTGCGCAAGAGGAGCAATATCGCCATCCATACTGAATACGCCATCGGTGAGGATGAGTTTTTCGCCGGATTCATGTTTGCTCAGTCTCCGTTCGAGATCCAGGGTATCTCGATGTCGATAGCGGATGATTTTCGCCCTGCTCAGCAGCCCGGCATCCAGCAGCGAGGCGTGATTCAAGCGGTCTTCAAAGACCCTATCACCGCGCCTCAGCAGGGTTGAGACGACCCCCAGATTGGCCATGTAGCCGGTGGAAAACAATAATGCCCGTTGGCGGCCGGTAAACTCGGCCAGTTCCTCTTCCAGGGCGTGGTGGGCACGGCTGTGTCCAGTGATCAGGTGTGCGGCACCGCTGCCTACACCGTATTTATCGGCGGCACACTTGAAGGCGTCGATAAGCTTGGGGTGATTGGCGAGGCCGAGGTAGTCGTTGCTGCAAAACGACACCACCCGCCGGCCGTCGATGACCATCTCGGGTCGCTGTGGACCTTCGCTGATACGTCGTTCGCGATAAAGGTTTTCTTGCCGCCTTTGGGTGAGTAGGGTGGTTAACCTTTTTTGGAGACTCAATGGATGAGAAACGGTTGAGTGGGTGACTGAGTACTCGAATCAAGCTTGTTAAGAATGGCGCTGCTCAATCTCCTCTCGCTCTAGGAGGCTGTCCGAGAATGGGCCAACCTACTGCGGACAAGTCTGGCTGGCCGGATTTTCCTTTCATTTTCGTTAAATATGCCCAATATTTGCCTCAAATGAACGAAATATCCGGCTCAGCCAGCCCTGCTCTCGCTACGGTCGCCATTTTCGGACAGCCTCCTGGGAGAGGGTTAATTGTCACACGACGACGGGCACATTATCGTTATTGCCCATGGGTCGCAGGCCGAGTTGCTGAAATAATGCCTCGTCCTGCGCGGCCTCGGGGTTGGGAGTGGTGAGCAGTTTTTCACCATAAAAGATCGAATTGGCCCCGGCGAAAAAACACAGAGCCTGGGTTTCTTTACTCATGTTTTCCCGCCCTGCGGATAGTCGCACCATGGATAGCGGCATCAGGATCCGGGCCACGGCGATGGTGCGCACGAATTCGATGCTATCGAGTGGCTCGGCACTGAACAGCGGGGTGCCTTCGACGTGGACCAGCATGTTGATGGGGACCGATTCCGGGTGGTTCGGCAAATTGGCCAGTTGTTGTAATAGCGAGGCCCGATCCTGTTGCGATTCCCCCATGCCCACGATCCCTCCACAACAGACGTTGAGCTGGGCGTCGCGCACATGCTCAAGGGTATCCAGGCGGTCTTGATAATCTCTGGTGGTGATGATATCACCGTAAAATTCCGGGGAGGTATCAAGATTATGATTGTAATAATCCAGGCCGACCTGTTTCAGGCGTTGCGCCTGTTGTTGCGAGAGCATGCCCAGGGTCACACAGGTCTCCAGGCCTTGGTCTTTTACCGCCTGGATCATCTCGATAACCTTGTCCAATTGTTTGTCGGTGGGATTGCGCCAGGCCGCCCCCATGCAGAAACGTGAGGCTCCTGTGGCCTTGGCGGCCTGTGCATGTTCGAGGATCTGGTTCAGCGGCAGCAGACGTTCCCGATCCAACCCGGTATCATAATGGGAACTTTGCGGGCAATAGGCGCAATCTTCGGGGCAGGCCCCGGTCTTTATCGATAGCAGGGTGCTGATCTGCACCGCGTTGGGGTCATGTTGAGCGCGGTGCAGGGTATGGGCCCTGAACAGCAGGTCGTTGAAGGGGGCGTCGAACAGGGCGTTGATTTCGCCCAGCGACCAGTCGTGGCGAAGCTGTGTTGCGATCTCTGTCATTGTTCGATACCTGTCTGTATGATCTGTGGTGGAGAGCTTGCTCAGGAACCAAACACCGAGCGTGATATATCGCGGGTTTATTTACCCATTGAGTCTAGGAGGCTGTCGGATTTAGGTGATCGTAGCGAGGGAAAGACGGTTTGAGGTAGATTTTTCGATCGTTTGAGGAGAATAGCCGTAGCTATTTAACGAA
>JAAEPA010000523.1 GCA_024222475.1 Gammaproteobacteria bacterium
CCAAACGAAGGTGATTGAAGCGGTTTGAGTGCTCATAACTTAATCCTTGGTAACTCTATTGACTTCT
This sequence comes from Gammaproteobacteria bacterium, assembly GCA_024222475.1. Classification (GTDB taxonomy): domain Bacteria; phylum Pseudomonadota; class Gammaproteobacteria; order JAAEPA01; family JAAEPA01; genus JAAEPA01. The sequence continues at coordinate 68 of JAAEPA010000523.1, forward strand.
TCGAGGCTCGTTAATCCAGCACGCACCTTCTCTAATCCTGAAAGGCGCAAATCGGGTATCCCTTCCTTGAGGGATTGATCCGCAAGTTGCATGGAATTACCCCCTTCCATGATAATGAGACCCATATCTTCGGAGATCGGCATGACTTGATAGATGCCGACCCGACCCCTGTAACCATTATTGCACTGGTCACAGCCCACGGCCTTGAAAACCTTGAGTGCAGCTAATTCGTTCTCCTTGAAACCCTCTTCCAGCAGGGTTTCCTTGGGGATATCGTCTACCATTTTGCAATGCTCACAAAGCCGGCGGGCTAGACGTTGAGCAATGATAAGCATCACCGATGATGCGATATTGTAGGCAGGCACCCCCATATTGGCGAGCCGGGTGAGGGTTTGGGGAGCGTCATTGGTGTGTAGTGTCGACAGTACTAAGTGTCCGGTCTGGGCCGCTTTAATAGCGATCTCGGCGGTTTCGATATCACGTATCTCACCGACCATGATGACGTCCGGATCTTGGCGCAGGAAGGCGCGCAGGGCCGCGGAAAAGGTGAGTCCAACCTTGGGATTGACATTGACCTGGTTGACGCCGGGCATGTTGATTTCTGCAGGGTCCTCTGCGGTGGAAATATTTCTGTCCACGGTGTTAAGGATATTGAGACCCGTATAAAGAGAGACGGTTTTACCGCTGCCGGTGGGCCCGGTTACTAGAATCATCCCATCGGGTTTTGCCAGGGCCTTAAGATAGAGCTGTTTTTGGTCGTCTTCATAGCCGAGTGCATCGATACCCATCTTTGCACTCGATGGGTCTAGGATACGAAGCACGATCTTTTCCCCGAATAGGGTGGGACAGGTGCTCACCCGGAAATCAATAGCCCGTTTCTTGGATAACTGCATCTTTATACGGCCATCTTGAGGAATGCGCCGCTCCGTGATGTCCAGGCGGGACATCACCTTGATGCGGGCGGCTATCCGGGGTGAAAGGTTTACCGGTGGGTTGGCGATCTCCTGTAAGATGCCATCCAGGCGGATCCGAACACGGTAGGTTTTTTCATAGGGTTCAATATGGATATCTGAGGCCTTTTTGTTGATGGCATCCAGTAATACTTTGTTGACGAAGCGCACGATCGGTGTGTCGTCGATCTCAGCAGCGGAGACATCAGGGCCGTTACCTTCATCATCTTCCGAGGAGATGTCAATATTATCGAGATCCTCATCCATGAGGCCGTCCATGTTCACGTCACTCTCACCATCGTCTAGGGCGGCGTCAAAAATCTTCTTTAGCTTATCCTCTTCAACCAAGACGGGTTCGGTATGCAGCCCAGTATTAAATTTGATCTCATCTAGGCCGACCGTATTCATGGGGTCAGCAACGGCGACATACAACCGATTGCCACGTTTGAATATGGGCAGGGCGTTGTGTTGACGCACCAGTTTTTCTTTTATGTACTGCCTGGGAATGACCTCGAGATCTAGTGCGGAGATATCAAAAACAGGAATACCAAATTCCACCGATGCCACTCTGGCGAAATCGGAAGGATTAATGAGACTATGCTTCACCAGGTAAGTGGTAAAGGAGATATGTTCTTCATTAGCCTTTTCATGGGCGGAAGCGGCCTCACCCTCGCTGATCAATCCTTCGTTGATCAGCCGGTTAGCCAGTCCACTAACATTGACTTTGGACGCCGGGGAGGCCATGGATGTATATGCTGAATTACTTGAGTTTGAGTTTTGTAGTCGAGTTGATCTTTTTATGGTATTGATCGCACATTTATCACTCGATAACAACCGTTGATATGATTTCTCCCCCAACGCGCTACCTTGCCACAGGTAACTTAAACTAGCCTAGTTGTTTATCGATGCAAGGTTAAAGAAGGGCATCGAACGGCGGTGTTTTGGTGGTCGTGAAAGTGTGCTGTTTGCTGAGATATTGGTGTGTCCCGAAGCAGAAATCTACTGTAAAGTATTCAAGTAGCAATCTGCATATCCTTAGATAAAGGTCTTGAGCATCATAAAAAATACGCATCATATAAAAAAGATAAAGGTAGCAATCTTAACGACTTCTTTTCCTGTCGCAAGGGGGATGGTAAGTGGGATATTCATCCAAAAACTAGTTCATCACCTGCCATCTAAGATAGATGTTAGTGTGATAGCTCCAGCATCCGTAGATCCAGATGATGAGTTGCAAGCAAAGAGATATCAACTGCATTTGATACGATACGCGCCTCGGCGTTGGCAAAAGCTGGCTCACCAACCTGGTGGAATACTAGTAGCGCTTAAACAGCATAGAATGATGTATTTCTTGTTGCCGGTATTTATCGTTTCGATGTTTATTCAGTGTGTTCGAGCTTCACGCCATACGGATTTAATTCATGCAAATTGGTCAATAAATGGGTTGATTGCGGGATTTGCTGGTTTAGTTACGGGGATACCAGTCGTCACGACTTTAAGAGGTTCGGATATAAATAATATTAGGGCATCAATATCCTTAGGTATTATCATGAGATGCTGTTTGGTATTGAGTAGTAGAGTTGTTGCAGTTAGTGATGCAATACTACAGAAGTTATCTTGCGATTATCCGATATATTGTAAAAAATTACTTATGATCCCTAATGGTGTTGATCTAGACCTTCTACAAATACCATTAGAAAAACAAAAAAAACAAAAATGTCAGTTGCTCGTAATCGGTAATATCGTGCCGAACAAAGGGGTGAGTCTAATCGTCGATGCACTATATCTTCTTTCAGATAAAAAAGTTTCTTTGAATGTCATTGGTGATGGCGTAGAGAAAGAAAAAATTAAAGCCGATGTGGTTCGGTATGGACTAAGCAGTGCCATCAAATTCTTCAGATTTTTACCCCCCAAGGATATTGTTAAAGAGTTGCGTCATGCCGATATATTAATACTTGCCAGTTATAAGGAGGGCAGGCCTAATGTTGTTCTGGAGTCTATGGCGGCAGGGGTGCCGGTGATTGCAAGTGATATTGAGGGGGTGCGTGAATTAATTAAAAATGATGTGAATGGGCTTCTTTTCAAGCCCGGAAACAGTCGAGAGTTATCGCGGCGGATTGATCAATTGCAAAACGATATAGAACTTAGGTTGCACCTCGCCCGAACAGCTAGAAAATTCATTGTAGATAATGGTCTGCTCTGGCCCAGAACCGGCCAGCTTTATGCGGAACTTTATGAAGATGTTATATATTCCTACAAAAAAGCATGTGTGGATTAATATTCCATTATAAAAAGGATGGGAGGGGTGGGAAATACAAAAAAAAGGTATGCCGGGCGCTAAGTAGAATGGCTCACCGGGGGCCAGATGATGAGGGAATTGTCGATATTGGAAATGCGGTCATTGGTCATCGACGTCTTGCAATTATCGATTTACAGGCCAGTCGGCAGCCAATGTGTGATCCCTCTCGTCGTTACTTCCTTACTTACAATGGCGAAATCTACAATTTTAAGGAATTACAAAATAGACTTAAGTTTCATTGGGATTTTAAGACATCTGGTGATACGGAAGTCGTCCTAGCTGGTTTGATCTGCTTGGGGCGGGGTTTCTTGGATTTGATGGAAGGTATGTGGGCGTTAGCATTTTGGGATAACAATTCAGAGAGGTTGTTGATATCCAGAGATAGGATGGGCAAGAAACCACTGTATTTCAAGTCATGGCAGGAAGGGTTCGTAACTGCCTCAGAGTTACCCGCTTTGAAAGATCTAATCGACACACCTCTTGAGGAAGATATCGATAGCACTGCAGATTATTTACGTTATGGATACTATCTACCGGGAACTACTGCCTATAGGGATATCAAAGAGGTACTTCCAGGCCATTTATTAACATGGTCTCCTGGAAAAAAAATAGAGATGAGTCGTTATTGGTCTCTTAAGATTAATGGTTTTGGAGGGTCTGTAGATCAAGCGCAAGAAAAATTGCGAGAAACAATGATACTTGCAGTACAACGACGTATGGTCGCGGATGTTGAAGTCGCTGCTTTTCTTTCAGGTGGAGTCGACTCGTCATTGGTAACTGCAATCATGGCAAAACATTGTGGCGTTTCACCAAAAACATTCACGATAGGTTTTTCAGAAAAGTCGTTTGATGAGAGATGTTATGCCCGTAAAGTTGCAGAGATATTGCATACGGAACACTATGAGAAATCCCATCAAAAATGGGATGCTGAAGAGCTGAAACGATTGATAATGGAGCATATCGGCCAACCTTTTGCCGATTCTTCCCTGTTACCTACTGCCATGGTTTCTAGATTAGCTGCGCAGCATGTCAAAGTGGCTTTGTCCGGCGATGGAGGTGATGAATTATTTTCTGGATATCAGAGGTATCAAGCAAGGGCGATATTGCGGTGGTATACACGTTTACCGTTAGTGCTTAGGAAGAATTTTGATAAACTGATTAAGGCGTTGCCCGAACCGATGTCTCATCACAGTCGTAGCCTATTGAAAAAGGCCTATTTATTTCTAGATGTGACAGACCGCCTTGAGAATGAGACGCCCTATATAGCTCCCGTGATGTATAGTCGTGCCATGTTCGAGCGTCTAGCACCAGAACTAAGTAATCGAGGGCATCCGCCTCCGTGCATCCCCGCTGAGGCCCAATTAGACGATCTTCAGGCTATGATGGCTAGTGACGCCTTAGTATATCTTCCTCAGGATATTCTAGTAAAAGTCGATCGAGCATCAATGGCCTATTCACTTGAAACCCGAGCGCCCTTTCTCGATCGTAATGTAATCGAGCTGGCATTTTCACTACCACGCAAGTGGCACCGGCGAGGTTTTAAGGGGAAACGTATGCTACACAAGGCGTTTTCAGAACTTTTACCCAAGGAGATTTGGAGTAGACGAAAGCAAGGTTTTGGGGTTCCAATTCATCACTGGTTCCGCACCGGTCTAGGCGAGGAACTGGACAAGTTTCTGAGCTTGGGTGACGCCCCCATAGAACAGAGATTTGTACGGCAGATACTATCTGCTCATAGGAATAAAAGCCGAGATCATGGCTACCGTTTATGGAATATCTATACCTATCTGCTGTGGAAAAAAAGCCAGTGAAGCCATCCTCGGAACAACAGACTGGTCATGCAGCGGAAATTGATTCTGCCGAACGCTTCCAGTTTGGCCGCAACTGGCTTGCATTCCTGCAGTCAGTCAACGAGGAGAAAATTGCTGAAAGTATCAGCGCGCTGCAGCGTATGCTCAATGTCACGAATCTGAACGGACAGTCGTTTCTGGATATCGGTTCCGGCAGCGGCCTGGCGTCTCTTTCCGCACAGCGGCTTGGAGCCTGCGTCCATTCTTTTGACTATGATCCGGAGTCCGTTGCCTGCACCCGGGAGATGGCTCGCCGTTTCAGTGCGCAAGGTTGGGCATGGAGCATAGAAGAAGGGTCCGTGCTTGACGGTGGCTACATGGAAAGACTGGGAACCTTCGACGTCGTGTATTCGTGGGGGGTACTGCATCACACCGGAAGCATGTGGTCGGCAATCGAACAGGCAATGCAATGTGTGAAACCCGGTGGTGTGTTATTCATCGCACTGTACAACGATGAGGGTTTGATCAGCACTTACTGGAAGACAGTAAAACGCTTCTATAACCGTCATCCGGGAGCACGCGGGCCTCTCAGGGCTATCTATTCCCCCTATTTCGTTGGCTTCGGCCGGCTGATCAACCAGTTGCGATATCTCAGTGGCAGTCGCACCCGCCGGGGCATGACCTTATGGTATGACATGGTGGACTGGTTGGGTGGCTACCCGTTCGAGGTTGCCACGCCGAGATCGGTGGAAGACTTTGCCTCTGCCCGGCACTTCGAACGGATCAACCATTACTATGTGGGCTCCGGGCTCGGTTGTAATGAGTACGTCTTCAGGAAAAGCGGCTGATGGAAAAAGGTTCGGCGCGGATCCTGAGCAGCTATTACCGCCCCAAACCGGGCGGGCTTTGCACCCGCCTGTTTCGCTGTATCAACGCCTTGTTGCAGCGGGGGCATGAGGTACATTACCTGGCGCTCGTCCCTTTTCCGATAGAACACAGGCGCTGTCATTTTCACCGCTTTCCGTGGCCGGCCAAAAGGGCCGACGGACTGATATTCTGGGGGTTTTTCCATCTTCTGGCCCCGTTCATGCTAACCGCTATCGGTATTCGCTACCGGATCACGCATACATTTTCATTCAGCACCAGCTACGCACTGCTGTTACAGCCGCTCAGGTTGATTAAGGCCGTCCCGCTGGTCTTGTTTTTGCGCGCAGATGCGATTGAAAACCACAGGATTAAGAAACGTCCCGGCTGGCTAATCAAACTCGAAACCCTGCTGGAGGCACTGGCGATTCACGGCGTCGCGCTATACGGCGTATCGCAGGTACTGGTCGATATCGTGCAGGCCCGCCACCGCCATCTCCGGCCACTGTGCAGCGGGGTCATGCGCAATGACATACCCGCCCTGGTGGAAGCTAGACCGGATTATACGCTGCCGATAATATTTGCCTGTGTCGGTGTACTTGAACAGAGAAAAAATCAGGCGCTGGCGATCCGTTGTATGCAGAAGCTCGACGGAGAAAAATGCCATCTGCTGGTTTACGGTGAAGGGCCGGATCGTGAATTTCTCACCAAGCTGGTCTTGTCCTCAGGAGTGGCCGACAAAGTATCACTGAAGGGCTGGAGTGAACGCGATCGCCTATGGCCTGAAATCGATGTACTCCTGCTGCCCTCCCTGCACGAGGGGGCCTCCAATTCGCTGTTGGAGGCACTGGCCAGGGGACTTCCCGTACTGGCCGGTGATCTGGACGAAAACAGGGAGATCCTGCCAGAGAACTGGCTGCTGCCGGTTGCCGACACAGATGCCTGGACGATTGCGATGCAGACAATAATCGATGACCCGGAAACCCGGATCCGATCCATTACGGCAGAACAGCGTGCGTATGCGCAGCGTCTAGTATTTGACTGGGAAGCCCACATCAGTGAACTGATTAACGCTAACTAACCACAGCATCCTGCAACACATCTTCAAACAGCTGAATATACTTCTGTGCCACTTCCTGGATAGAAAACTTATCATCGATAATCTGGCGCGACCGGCTACCCATTGCAAGTAAGGTCTGTGGAGGTGTATCAAGCATTTTAACCAGACTGTCTGTCAATGCCTCAATATCATCCGCTGCGCAGACCCAGCCCGTCTCCGGATCAATATAGTCATCAATGCCTTGGCATCGTGTAACGACGATCGGCAAACCGGCAGCCATTGCCTCCAGGACCGCGTTGGACAAACCTTCGTAACGGGACGGAAGCAAAAACACATCAGATTCAACAAGCAGTGACCAGATTGAATCATGATCGCATTCACCTAAAAACTCAATATCCAGATCCAGTTCATATGCCAGGGTTTTCAGTGTATCCTTTTCATCTCCGTTACCGGCAAGTACCAGCCGGTAATCATTCTTCCTCTCCGATATTCCATGCAACGCATGAAACAGTATGTCGATCCCCTTCTGGTGCGTAAGACGCCCGGTAAAAAGCAGTCGCCTTGGTTGTGCAACCATGCTTCGCGCTTTGATAACCGGACAGTCAACGCCATTGGGGATTGCGGATATCCTCCCGACATTAATACCGAGCAAATCCAGCTCATCACCTATCGCCTTTGCAATAACATTGATCGCGTTGCAATGCCGGTTAACGAGCCTCACCAGGCTTCCGGTAAACGGCAATGAGCGGATCAGGGCCGCATCACCGCCGGCTCCCGCAGCGGCCGGCGTGGAAACCAGCGGCAGAGTCATTAAGCCCAGGCCTTTTAGCGCCACGATACTGAGCGCGGCCTCAGAGAGAAAACGGCAGTAAATCAAATCGTAGTGATTCTGCCGGCGCAACAATAAAAATGTCAGTGACAGAAAATAACTTACGGCACGAATGGTTGTTCCGAAACGCCTGATCACAGGTAAGCAGTGCACTCGCAATTCATGCCCGTCGAGGTCTCGAATACTGGCCTCGCTGCGGTGTCCGGCGGTCTCGACCGCGTGACCACTGTTCAGCCATTGCCGTACCAGACGCCGCGTTTGTACTTCAGCGCCACCGAGTACCTCCGGGGGCAGATCTGACAGGACCAGTATCCTCATTACGGATCCGCGCCCGCCAGGGCCTGTTCGATGCTGTCTGTTACCCCGTTCACCTGCTCCTCAAGCTGGTTTATAGCGCCGGAAAGATCGACGCCGATTACTCTTGCGCCATGAGCCTTGAATCCGTCCAGCAGCACCTCAAGTACCTCCACGTAGCGCGCATGGATTGAACGCAGATCCTGTTCGGTTTTTATTGAAGCTGGCCAGCTGTGGGGAATACCGCGCACAATAAAACGCTTGAATGCTTCCTCGACAGGCACCACCGGCCGGACAATGCAGAGTAGCTCCAAAGGCAATTTTTCAAGTACCTGCAGATCGTTCCGATTGTTGGTCTTAAACCATACCCGCGAGCCTGCCAGATGCTGAACTAGGCCCTCCGACGGGCAGTATAGTTCAGGCATACGCGCCTCACGGCAATACTTCCTGTGGTTCGCCAGATAACAGGAGTACAGAAGTACGTCTTTCTCTGCCCAGTATCCCGGACCACCCTTCCAGCGCTGCAGCGATCGTGTCGGATGCCCGGCCAAAACACTGCGAATTGCATAGCGCAACCAGATTTGTAGATACAGACCGGCCCTGGCAACGCTACCCAAGCGAGCATAGGGCCGCCCGTATTTTTTACTGATGTAGCGGTTTTCCACTTCCCTGCGCCCCACCACATCAATCCCCCGTTCCTGCAGCCTGGCAGTCACCCGTCTTTCAAGCGTACTCTTGCCGCATCCGGGCAGTCCGGCATATTCAACGATCACCGGCTAGTACCCCAGCGATACGTTCACATACCTTGCCGGAAAGTTTGTCCACGCTTTCTTCTGCATTAAGAAGCAGAGTATCCGGCTGTACTGACCTACTGGAAAAATAAGCGGAAAACACGGTAGCCTTGTCACGTACCATTGTTTCTGGATGATCCGGTTTACGTGCCGCTGCGGTCTCCGGTTGAACGTCAAGGCACACCATCAGATCCGGCGTTTCGAACAGCCTGTATTTCTGTTCAAGGTAATTCTCAAGTTTCTCCATACCAAGGTCATCTCCGCGATCGCCGTAACCGGGAAACAACGGGAAGCGTTCGTACAGTACAATACCACCCCCGGCTCTCAACCCTTGCCCGCGCCGGTAGCGCGGGATTTTCTCAGCAACTATCAGTCGCTCTTCAAGTGAGTAATAAAACCTTTGCACACGATGCGCCAGATCATGACTGCCGACAGACAATATTCGCCACAACACTGTGACAAGCGGAAACAAGGTAAAACGCAGTACTGTGCGTGCCGCACCACGCGAATCCGGGCTGCCGCCCAGGTAAATATGCTCAACCTGCATGTGCTGCGAAAGGCGTTTTCGCACTTCCCTGGCCAGGGTGGATTTTCCTGAGCCGTCACCACCCACAATGGCCACCGTGATCCCCTGCCCATACTGCCGTTTGCCCATTCCCTCGATCCTGCGCATGATTAATCGCTCAAGGTAAACACGGAGGTAGGCAAATCCACGATAACGCACCCATGCCTTTAACGATCGGCGTACACTTTTACGCGCATCACGAGTGTAACTGGAATAATCCTGGAAGAAACGTTCAACGGTTTCAGAAGCGGCAACGGCGAGTTGTTCCTGCCTGAGCAAGGTCTGCAACTGTGGGTCATTACAGACATCGCGCAGTTCAATGAATTCATCCTTGAATGTTTTCAGCCCAGGGCCCAGTGGTATCAGGCCCTTTACCGCATCCAGACCGCGGGTTTTGTCTGCAATACGCAGACACAATACGATGAGCTGCAATTCAGGCATAGCCCAGTAAATCGGGCCATCATGCTGCATGTTCTCAAGATAGAGTGACCGCAGCGGTATTTCTAGATTCTTAATTCGCATTTCGCCCGAGATCAGCCTGAAATGCAGGTGAAAATGCAAGAACCTTTTGTACTGTGGATCATATCGGACGAAATCATGGATATCCGGAAAGCGCCGCCAGCTCTCTGCAAGCAACCGTATCCAGCCTAACCTGCCAAGTACATTGAATACTTCATCACGGCTTATTTCGGCTACCAGCACATCAAAATCGGTTTCGCCGCGAACCCCTTCGGCAAAACGGTCCATACTCTTCCAGATACAGTAATTGATGCCCGCACTATGTATCGCTTCGAATGTCTTGTAGGGAAGCGTATCGCCGTACTGTTCTCTCAGACTGATCATTTTGTAAAGTTCGAAAATATTGCCGCGTTAATACCCAGCAGTTTTCGTACCTGCCACCAGGACAGGACATTGCGCAGTGCGATTGAAAAAGCAGTTGCGCCAGCTGCTCCGTTCACCTCGAAATAATAGATGGCAGGCAAATTCAATAATATACTCATTATCAGTGTAAATGTGATAATGCGCAGGCTGGTATGGTGATGCCCTGTCATTGTCAGCAGGAATCCCACCGGTCCTGTTGCTGCATTTACTAGCTGGCCACAGGCGAGAATGAGCAGGGCCGGGTAGGCGCGGGTAAATTCATCGCCCAGCAGAGTTAGTACCGCTTCTCCAAACAGCAGCACTGACATAAACGCAGGTACGGTAATTAGAAAGATGATCAGTGTGAGTTTTCGTACCAGGTTTTGAAACTCCCCAGGTGATTTTGATGTGTGGTACTCTGCGATCATTGGTGCAGCAATAACATTCACTGATTGCAGACCAAATAACACCAGCACTGCAATTCGAGATGCCATGGCGTATAACCCGACCTCGCTGTCACCGACCATCATGCCAACCATAATTTTGTCAACTTCTGCCGCGATAACAAAAAATGCCGCTGATAGCATCATTGGCAGTGACATGTCTATCCAGGACTCGGTCCGGTAATCAGCGGCTGCAAGATTTACTTCTACAGGAATAACGTGCCTGACAAATAATCCACCAACAATCAATGCAACCAGTAACGCTATTCCAAGTAAGATCAGGGCATGAGCTGCTATGGGTTCACCGACTGGCATGACCTTCCAGATCAGAATAAAAAGAACACCGAGCAGCGACGGCTGTATAAGCAGTTCAGGTGAGCGCGCCATAACTACGTGTTTGAATGCCCTCAGCGTTGCCTGGCGTAATAGGTTGAGGGAAAGAAATGGCAGCAGCATAAGACCAACAATAAAAGCATCCTGCCGGGTCCCCGGTGCCATGCTAAACCAGACCACAGTCAGGCCAATAGCGGCAATCATAAGGCTAGCTGCCATAACCAGGCGCGATCCCACTTGCAATAATCCACGCAACAAACTCCAGCGTTGCGCTGCTATGTACTCTGGTATAAAACGCAAAAATACCGAATCACTGCCCAGTACGGCCAACAACATGAGTAGCGAAATCCAGGACATGACATAGCTGTATAAACCAAATTCCTGTACACCCAGCCCTCGGGCGATTATCAACTGCACGAGAAATTGCAGTCCGATCCCGATAAGGCTCAGCAACGCACTTGCGCTGATCCCTCGTGCTAGCATTGACTGTACGCTAAAATTCATATCCGTTGCTTGCAGAAATGACTTAATCAACCTCTGGCTTATCCCTAAGTGAATTAACCAGGGTTCCAAAGCAGTTTCTCAGTCGCCCAGTCTGCAGTAGAACAGCGTGGTTAGTTGTTCCGCAATCAGGTCCATTAGGAAAATCTTTATTGACAAGATCATCAACACACCACTCATGCTGATGAAGGTATGATAATTGACACGGGTATACAGGTAGTGGCACTGGTTGAGTCCCATTACCCAGTAACTTGTTGATTAGAATGTTTAAGGCAGAAGGTAAGGTGATTTTTTGGAGGGACCGATCAGAATGATCGGTCCTGATTAATCTCATCGCCTCAAGCAGTATAGTATAGAGTAATCATATTCTTAATATATAAATCAGGCTGAACCAGTATCATCGGATTGAGTCATCGTATATTTTATTGTGCTAGCTTAAACGCGACCATTTTGACTATATAGAATATTGGTTATTTGTTCAGAGATCAGTCCAATTAAGAAAACGAGCACGGAAGTTACCAAGAGCAAGGCACTCATATTCGTGAACCGACCTTGTGTCGTATAAGTATATATATAGTGGCTAATACCAAGAATAAAAAATATACCACTAGTCGGTAAAAAGATCTTTAATGGAGAGTAGAGAGTACCAATTCTAAAGATAATCAACAAAAATCGGATCCCGTCACGGATAATCCGGATATGGCTTTTTCCGATACGCCTCTCGGCATTGATAGGCATGTAGGCTACGGAAAATCCACTACGAAAAAAGGCCATTGTAATCGAGGTAGGATAGGAAAACCCATTAG
>JAAEPA010000524.1 GCA_024222475.1 Gammaproteobacteria bacterium
CGAACGGGTTGACCGGGCCGAGAATATGGCTCGCTATTACCTTTTGGGCTGGCAGCCGACGTTGTTTGACCAAGGCGCAGTCATCCGGGTCTATGGCAGAAAAAATGGCTTTCAGCGGGTGCTGATTCCGCAGCCGTTCGACTCACTCGATGAAGCCTGGCCATTCATTAGGAGCATTATCAAAACTCGACTGAGGCACAATTATCGGATTGTCCAATCCGAAGTAAAGTGTAGGGAAAGGTCGTAAATCCTGATGAAAATTACATTACTGGGTACCGGCGGCCCGAAACCTGATCCCAACCGGCAGGGATCGGGCGTTCTCCTGAATATCGAGCGTGACTACCTTCTGTTCGACGCCGGGCGAGGCATTAGTACGCAGTTGGGTCGGGCTGGAATCACCCCTCAAGTGGTCAACCCCATCTTCATTACGCATCATCATTTTGATCATATAGGCAATCTGGCTGATGTTATCTTGAGTGCCTGGAATAATGGTCGCACTGAATCTCTTCACGTCATTGGCCCTGCTGGCACCGCCGACATTGTCTCAGCCCTCTTGGGCCAGGTGTATGCCGGAGATATCAAGTTTCGGCTGACCGAGGCCGCATTGAGTGAGGCCAAACTGGTTGACATCAGAGAGATGGTCAAGGTGCGTGATGTCGAACCCGGCCTGGTCTATGACAACAAGACGTGGCAAGTATACGCCGAATTTGTACAGCACGGCCACGGTCTGGGCATTGCCAGGGATGAGTGGTCGTGTCTTGGCTATCGGGTGGAGGTCGAGGGGAAGGTGATAACGATCAGCGGTGATACGGTGGATTGTGCTGGTCTCGACCGTCTGGCGCAAGGAGCTGATGTTCTGATCCAATGTTGCTATCTGGCCAAAGCCGAGATGACCAACCCGGACAGCGAACTGATAGCCAAGCATATTCTGGCCTGCTCACCCCAGGTGGGGAAAATCGCAGCCCGGGCCGGGGTAAAGAAGTTGGTACTGACCCACTTCTAATGACATATTTACCGTCAAGTGCGTAAGTACTGACTTATGCCCTCAGGTAAAGAGCCTGGGGTTTTTTTTATTGGTCTATTTTTCAGTAGAGAGTTATTTGACGACGTGTCAAATCAAATGATA
>JAAEPA010000525.1 GCA_024222475.1 Gammaproteobacteria bacterium
AAAAACATTTGTTGCAAAAATCAAAACAGAATTCAGCGACGCCACGCACAATGTCCCGGCTTATATTATCGGCTATGGGGCCTCCACTACTGCACACTGCCAAGACGACGGCGAACCGTCGGGGACCGCCGGGCGGCCGATGTTATCTGTCTTGCGAGGAAGCAATTTGGGGGATATTGTGGTGGTCGTGACGCGTTATTTTGGGGGAACAAAACTTGGAAAGGGCGGGCTGGTGCGCGCTTACAGTGATGCAGTCCGCGAAGTATTACGCGTTCTCCCCCTAGCAGAGAAAGTGCCCACGCACACGGTTATGCTAAGTGTCCCCTATCCTTATTTTGAGCGTATCAGGCTGCTCATTGCCAAGCATCACGGGCAAACCTTGGACGAGGATTTCGCGGGGGATGTGACGGTAACCGCCCAGTTTGCGATTGAGCGCTTTGAGGCGTTTCAAAATGCCGTTGTTGAGATGTCTCACGGCACAATGCGCGCCGAAATCATTGAAACAAATGTGGATAC
>JAAEPA010000526.1 GCA_024222475.1 Gammaproteobacteria bacterium
CCAACGCCAAGCCCAACTTCTATGTTGCCGCCTTCTGCGTTATCAGTCCCGCCGCAGGCCGTGGCCACAGTAGAGCCAACACCTGGCCCCCAAGCTGAAGTAATTGTGGCCGCTCTCAATATTCGAGAAGGACCCGGTGTGGGCTATCCTATTATCGAGGTGGCTCGAGCCGGCGATGTATTTGATGTGGTCGGTACTAATTTGCCCGGCGATTGGTTTCAGGTCGATATGGGTAGCGATGAAAATGGGTGGATTTCAGGCCAACCCTATAGTCGCTTACTCACGTCAGCCAGGGATAATGTGCCCGTAGTTGAGGTGTCGCCGCCGGCACCATCTTCTTCGACATCAGCAGGGCAGGCAGCAGGTGGTGAGGGAAAACTAATCTTTATGACCGGCAGTGGCGGTGATTTATATGCCTTTGACCTGGCTGAAGGTCGCTTGCAATCGTTAACGACTGGTGTTATTGATCCAGTGGTATCGCCAAATGGAGAGCAAGTGGCCTTTACTCGGTGGGATGGGGCTGAACTTGGTGCAGTTTATATTATTAATGTTGATGGGAGTAATGAGCGCTTAATCAAAAATGATCTGCGCCAGCCCAAGTCG
>JAAEPA010000527.1 GCA_024222475.1 Gammaproteobacteria bacterium
GCTACTGATTTTGGTAGATTCGTGAGAATGAGTAGCTCGTTCTCGCCATCACGAGTAGCGGTTTTGAGCTTGATAGTGATGCGACGATATTTCTGGGTTTTGCCTTCATCATCAATGATCTTGATCCATTGCTCATAGAGCTTTCCGGAATCGGTCTGCCCAGCATACCGGGGTAATGTGAGCTCTTCCCAGAAGAGCCCCTGATGTTCTCTGCAGATAACGTATCCGCCCCTCTGGGCGATCCCGAGAAGAAAGCGGCGAACACAAAAATTTCTATCCGTAATCCACACCTCTCGTTTGTTGACCGTGGGCAACACTTGCTCAAGCAGTGAACGCTCTTGAGCGTGCCCATCTTCACAGGGGAAAACATCGGTGGCCATCTCCAACGCAGGATCGTAAACCACCAGAGATTTTCCAGGCAGCGCGCCCGCCTTGGTTTCTCTGAGTACCTCCAGGCGATGTTCCGTGGCTTCGATGCAGTTGCCATCGATCACCTTGATCCGATACCCCTCTAACCAAGACTCACGAGTGCCCCCCAATGCCTCAATGATCTGGGCCTTCTCAGCGGCCGTCTCGCGAACCAATGTTGCCGAGGTGTTGCTCTCTAAACCATTGAGTTTATTGTAAACTGAGGTGATCGACACGCCGATCTGTTCGCCTTTTTCTTTATACGCCGCGTTAACCGAAGGGAACGTTTTGAACACCACCAGATTCATCAGTTCGAAAATCGAGGAGAGCAACAACGACCGAGTATATTGCGCATCCGTTGCCCGCTCAAATAGCCTATTGAGTTTCTCCGCACTCAGGGCACGCTCCAAAAGAACTTGCACCATCACCGGCACCGGGCTTTTTTCCATAAACCGCTGAAAGACCTTACCTGGATTCGTATCATAAGTGCATAACCTCTGTAAGCAACTGAAAGTAATGCGCC
>JAAEPA010000528.1 GCA_024222475.1 Gammaproteobacteria bacterium
GTCCTCTCCGAGGATAAGCTGACTGAGGTGCAGGAGAGCAGTCGTTCTATACCGGTGGGTGAGATGGATAAACCGATGATGGATATGCAGGATGCAGATCATGCAGGCGATCCAGGCTAAGGCGGTATCACCGCCACAGAATAACTATTCAGCCCTGTCGGAGCGTGAGTTGCGACGTGTGGCGGAATTTGTTGGCCGGTGGGTGGGGCCCCACAGGGCCTCCCGCGCCATGCATACCATTCCTATTTCAGGAAAGGTTAATCTCTTTTGGAAAATTGGAAAACTCAAATTATCCCTATTCAATCATTGGAGACCGCGCAATGAAGTGGATAAACAGTATGAAGATTAAAACAAAACTGTTAATCATGTTGCTGGCGCCCCTGATGGGACTGACCTACTTCACCCAGTTTGAAGTACGCAGCAATCTGACGGTAACTGAAGAGCTTGGCAAGCTCAACCAGCTTGCCGGGCTTGGTATCCGTATTAACGCATTAGTACATGAACTGCAAAAGGAACGAGGCACCTCGGCTGGCTATCTGGGTAGTGGCGGTAAGAAATTTGTTTCAGAACTGTCCGCCCAGCGCACAGAGACCGACAAGAAGCTGGTTGATTTGAAGACCGTACTGGAGGAAGTTAATTTCCAGGCCTACGCGATGGTATTACAGCAGCAGGTAAATGACGGGCTCCAGTTGCTGGATCACTTGCAGACGAAACGCCAGGGCATTTCAAAACTTTCGATCGAAACCAAGGTGGCGATCGGCTACTACACACAGATGAACGAGGCTCTACTGGGTGTGATTGGTCTTTTGCCCAAACTCACAAACGAGGGTGCTATCAGCACCCAGGCCGCAGCCTACATAAACTTCCTCTGGGCCAAGGAGCGGGCCGGTATCGAGCGGGCCGTCATATCCAATACCTTCGTCAGAGATGCCTTTGCCGAAGGTATGTATCGAAAGTTTACGGACCTGGTAACGACCCAGACCGCCTATCTGAATGCCTTTCAACACCTGGCCACCCCCGAGGCGAAGGCCTTCTACCACCAAAAAATGGATAATACCAGCGTTCAGGAAGTGGAAAGAATGCGTTCAATCGCCTCTACGGCACCTCAGCGTACCGCTCTGGTCAGCGAATTGAAGGGGCTGATGGGTTATGGAGGAATGATTCATCGGTTTAACAACTATGTATTGCGGGGACGGCAAAAAGATTTCGATGCGGTTATGACCCAACATGAAGCTGCGAATAAGCTGCTGGATCAATACTCAAAGCTGCCAGGGATCACGGCGGGAGCCCAACAGAATATAGATGCAATACGCAATGTCATCGGGACCTACAAGCGGGCAACGGAGACCGTAGCCACTATGCGACATGAAGGCCGGGACATCGAAGCGATCGACTCCACGGTGAAGATCGATGACGAGCCCGCGCAGAAGGCGCTAGAAGCTTTGGGAAAAGGCGGCTTTGGAATCGATCCTATCTACTGGTTCAAAACCAACACCAACAAGATCAATCTGCTGAAAGAGGTGGAGGACCAACTCTCCGCTAGTCTGTTGGACGCAACCTCTCAGCTGGAGCAGCAGGCCTACCAGACTCTTTATATTACTTCGGCAATCGCACTGGTGGCATTCGTCCTGGCCTTGGCCATCAGCTGGTGGATTATTGGCGCCATCGTACGGCCGCTCTCTCAGGCTGCAAAAGCCGGCGAACGGATTGCCTCAGGTGATCTGAATATGGAGATTGAAGTCACCTCCCGTGACGAGATCGGGCAGTTGATGCAGGTACTGCAGATCATGATCGGTAAGCTGCGTGGCATTATTTTCGATGTAAAGGGTACGACGGTCAATGTCGCCAGCAGCAGTGAAGAGATCAGCTCCGCTGGCCAGCAGCTTTCCCAGGGCGCCACCGAGCAGGCCGCCTCGCTGGAAGAAATTTCGTCTTCAATGGAGGAGATGGCCGCCAACATCCGCCAGAGCGCCGACAACGCCGGGCAGACCGAACAGATCGCCCAGAAGGCCGCCACCGATGCCCAGGAGGGTGGCCAGGCCATGACCCAGGCGGTGACGGCGATGAAGGACATCGCCGGCAAGATCTCCATTATCGAGGAGATCTCCCGCCAGACCAACCTGCTGGCGCTCAATGCCGCGATCGA
>JAAEPA010000529.1 GCA_024222475.1 Gammaproteobacteria bacterium
ACCGGCGGCCTACGCTGCCAAACTGAATTCAGGAGAGGCAATCGCCAAGCTTGAACCAACAGCGCCAACTGGCGTAAATCACGCCGGACCCTAAATCAGGCCGGATGAAAGTTCAGTGGCAGGTCAGAGGATGATCACCTTTCACTTTACCCACCGAATTCGTCTAAAGTGCTTAGTTCAAGCAATGAGTTTCGCGTTTATATTGTAGGGATACCTCTGTGTACATGGCAAAGAACAAGCTACTATATATTTGTAACAACGATGGTTCTGACATGAGGATAGCGAAGGAAGTGTGCACACTGTCAAAGCGTTTTGAAATACATTTCCTTGGCATCGGTGAAATTTCGGAAAGCTCTTACGCAAAACAATATACATATTCATTCTATCTCGTTCGAGGAAATATTAGAAACGTGTATACTATAATTAAATTGTTTGCTAAAATTGTAATGTTGAGAATTAATACTGAATATTTAAGCATACACGTAGTAAATGAGCAAATACTTTCTATACTGTTTCCTCTACTTATTGGAAAGCACGTTGTTCTGGATATTTTTGATTCAATATTTTTACGCTTAAACAAACCTGGTAACAGTATATATTTTGTTAAGTTATTGCTTTATAGCAATGCAAATGGGATAATTGTAACCGATGAGGCACGGTACAATTTGCTACCGGACTTCGCCAAAGAAAAAACACTTATTGTTCCTAATGTACCTATGAAACAAAGTTATAAGAGAAAGAAAACTGATATCAATAGACTCACTGTCTGCTATTTCGGAACATTGGGAAAAGAAAGGGGATCGGAGTTCGTTTATAATCTCATTCAAGCTGACAAAGATATTTTTTGTATATGCGCCGGATGGATTACAGACAACTACTCTGAATCCTTAACAAAACATCCAAGAGTAAAATATTTGGGTGTTTTACCTCAAAATGAGACAAATCGTATTTTGGCGGAACACGGCGACTATTTGTTGGCGGTATACCCTAGTGGAAATCTCAATAATTTGTATGCGAGTCCAAACAAAATTTACGACTCTATCCAAACGAAAACTCCGCTTATAATCAGTGCAAATGTTAAAGTTAAGGAATTGGTCGATCGGCTTAAAGTCGGAATAGTTATTGACACATGCAACGACCTAGATCTTGGTGATGTAGCCAAACTATTAAAGGTTAAGCGTGGTGAATTCAAGTTCTCTGATTCAACATCGCTTGAATATGAGTGGGAATACTATGAAGACCTTCTTCTGGGCATGCACTCAGTTTAATACTTACAATTAGTATTCATGAAACAAATCCTCCAGTCCCTCAAATCCGGTGAAACCGCCATCACCGACGTGCCGTGTCCTGCCGTCCAGCCCGGCCAACTCCTCATCCGCACGCACAAGACGCTTGTCTCCGCCGGTACGGAGCGGATGCTGGTGGATTTCGGCAAGGCCGGGTGGGTCAACAAGGCGCGCCAGCAGCCCGACAAGGTCAAGCAGGTTCTGGACAAGATGAAAACGGACGGCGTGATGCCGACCGTCGAGACGGTTCTCAACAAGCTCGATCAGCCGCTGCCGCTCGGCTACTGCAATGTCGGGCGGGTGCTCGAGGTGGGGCAAGGCGTGACCGGTTTCGAGGTTGGCGATCTGGTGATTTCCAACGGCAAACACGCCCAGGTCGTTTCTGTGCCGGTCAACCTTTGCGCCAGGGTGCCGGAGGGGATCTCCGATGAAACGGCGGCCTTTACCGTGCTTTCGGCCATCGCGCTGCAGGGCATCCGCCTCGTCAATCCAACCCTTGGCGAAACGGTCGTGGTGACCGGTCTCGGCCTTATCGGCCTTGTCGCCGTGCAATTGCTGATTGCCAATGGCTGCCGTGTGCTGGGTCTCGATTTTGACAAGGACCGGCTGGCGATGGCCAGGTCCTTTGGTGCCGAGGCGCTTGATCTTTCGAGCGGCGCGGACCCGGTCCAGGCGGCGGAGCGCTTTTCGAACGGACATGGCGTGGATGCCGTGCTGATCACCGCCTCGACCAAGAGCAATGCACCGGTTCACCAGGCCGCCAATATGTGCCGCAAGCGCGGCCGCATTGTGCTGGTGGGCGTCACGGGTTTGGAACTGTCGCGCGCCGATTTTTATGAAAAGGAGCTGAGCTTCCAGGTCTCCTGTTCCTATGGCCCCGGTCGCTACGAAAGCGACTATGAGGACAAGGGGCTGGACTATCCGATCGGCTTTGTCCGCTGGACCGAACAGCGCAATTTCGAAGCGATCCTCGATCTGATGGCCGGCGGCCGGCTGAATGTCGGGCAGTTGATCTCGCATCGCATCCCGCTGGACAATGTGGCCGAGGCCTATGATCTGGTGTCGGGCTCCGCCCCGTCCCTGGGGATCGTGCTCGATTACCCGGATACCGAGGCAGTGTCCGACGGAACATTGCGCAATCCCGTTGTCCAACTCAAGGCAAGCGCACCGGTGGCTGGCAAGGCGACGCTCGGATTTATCGGCGCTGGCAATTATGCGACGGGCGTTCTCATCCCGGCCTTCCATGCAACGGGCGCGCGGCTCAAATCCGTTGTCTCGCAGAATGGCCTAAGCGGCGTCCATGTGGGGACCAAACTCGGCATCGAGCAGACCTCAACCGATGTCGATGCGGTTATGTCCGACGAAGACATCGATGCGCTGGTCATAACAACCCGGCACGACAGCCATGCCGACCTGGTCTGCAGCGCCCTTGCGGCCGGAAAACACGTGTTTGTGGAAAAGCCCCTGGCACTTGGTCATGCGGAACTGGACGCGATCGAAAATGCCTATGCAACGGCCAGGGAGCAGGGCGCGCCCCGTCAGCTTATGGTCGGCTTCAATCGCCGGTTTTCGCCGCTCATAAAAAAAGCCGATGAGCTCCTCATGGGTGAGGCAGGTCCAAAGAGCTTTGTCATGACCGTGAACGCCGGCGCGATCCCGGTTGACCATTGGACGCAGGATATGGATGTCGGCGGCGGACGTATTATCGGAGAAGCCTGTCACTTTATCGACCTGATCCGTTTTCTGGCCAAGTCACCAATCACGTCGCACAGTGCAGCCTTCATGGACAGCTCACGCGGTGACACAGCGGCAATCACGCTCGGTTTTGAGGATGGTTCCATTGGAACCGTCCACTACCTCTGCAACGGGGACAAAGCGTTTCCGAAGGAGAGGCTGGAAGTGTTTGCTTCGGGAAAAATTCTACAGCTGGACAATTTTCGCCGGCTGAACGGCTTTGGATGGCCGGAGTTCAAGACGATGAAACTGACGCGACAGGACAAGGGCCAGAAGGCCTGCGCGGCGGCGTTCCTCTCGAGCGTCGAAACCGGTGGCGAGGGCGCGATCGGATTTGCGGAGCTGATGGAAATCAGCCGGGTAAGTGTCGATATCGCAGGGGCGGGTCGATAGCTGCCAGATCGCGCACTGCAAAAGACGACGTGACTCCGCTATCAATAGGCGGTCAGGCCCTACGACTGTGGAATACACTGCGATATCTCAAGCCTGTCCAGATTTACGGGCGTATATGGCGCAACGTCTACACGCCACGAGCCGATCTGCAGCCGGCGCCCGCGTTATGTCCTCACAATTTGAAGGCCTGGAAACACCCTGCAACGCGCCACGCATCATTGCTTGACGGCAACCGGTTCAGCTTTCTCGGTCAAACCCATGCGCTCCACGACATCGGCTGGGACAATCCGAACATTGATAAGCTGTGGCGTTACAATCTGCACTATTTTGACGATTTGAATGCCAAGGGTGCCGAGGCGCGTCGAGATTGGCACGTCAGGCTCATTGTTGACTGGATCCAGAACAATCCACCAGGCAAGGGCACGGGCTGGGAGCCCTATCCTACGTCACTGAGGATCGTCAACTGGATCAAGTGGGCGCTGGCTGGAAACGAACTGCCTGACGA
>JAAEPA010000530.1 GCA_024222475.1 Gammaproteobacteria bacterium
GATGGCCTGAGGCAAAACCAGCCGGAAACCAAGATCGTAGTAGTCGATCGACGGGCCGCTGCGGCTACGATTAGACGAACGGCAGCTCCCAGCGTGACCGCTCCAGCCGCCGCCGCGAATCACGCGGCGAGAGCCCCTTGGTTCATCAATCCATGCATTACCTACCTTTGGCGCATCTGTATACGAATCATGCCAATCGTCCTCCACCCACTCAAAGACATTTCCACTCATGTCATACAGACCCCATTTGTTAGGCTGTTTTGTGCCCACAAGGTGGGTTTTTCTTTCCGCATTGGCTTCATACCAGGCAATTGAGTCAAGGCAACTCTCATTATCACCACAATACCACTTCGTAGTAGTTCCGGCACGGGCCGCATACTCCCACTCGGCTTCTGTAGGCAACCTATAATTTTTTCCACTCTGCTTATTAAGTTTTGCTATAAACTCCTGTACATCATTCCACGACACACTATCTACAGGATAATTATCTCCTTGCCCAGATCGTGATGGGTTACTGCCCATGCCCATTACGGCCTTCCACTGACCCTGTGTTACTTCCGTTTCCTGCATATAAAATTCTTCCTCTATAATCACCTTATGTTGAGGTGTTTCACCATCCCACTTCATTGTGTCACTCTTCGGCGCTCCCATTAGAAACTCCCCAGCGGATATTTTAATAAATTCCATTTTTATATCAACTTCTGCAGTTAGCAGATCTGCTGCCAACTCTTCTTGCACTTCGCCCTCCTCCATCTGTGTATTCGTAAAATC
>JAAEPA010000531.1 GCA_024222475.1 Gammaproteobacteria bacterium
GCCGGAATGACGACACAAAACAATGCGGCATATCGTCATTCCCGCCACGGATTGGCGGGAATCCAGTGCCATGGAAGGTGATTTCAATATTTGCAGGGGCATACGCGTTTGGCGGGTTACACCCCACCTACACTTCCCCAGTTAGTGTCGCCCAAACGCTTGATCCAGTGGTAATCCACGTTGACCCTGCCGGAAAGATTAGCCGTGATATCGGTGGCGTTGAAGGTTTGTTCGATATAGTCCTGCGCCGCCTCGATGACGATCTTCTCATCCGAGTACTTGCCCGAATCCAGGCTGACCCGGACATTGGCCAACCGGTAATCATAGTCCACCTCCTCCTGGAAATCGGTGGGGTCGCCGCTTGCCGAATAGAGTAGGAAATACTGGGCAATCAGGTCTTTGTCATTCGGCAGAACGTAGGCCTGCGCCCTGCCCTCGTTCAGAGACCGGTTCATCTGCTTGAGATAATCCACTACCGAGGTACTACCACCCACATGAGGCAGACCTTCGAGATAGCCTTGCAGCGCTTCGATACGTTCAAGATTATCGAGTTTGAAGATATCCTCGGTCTCGGGCGTCTCAATCAGGATGTCGAGATAATGCGCACCGTCGAAGACACGGTTGATCGTACCGTCCGCCAGGACGATGGGCTCGTCCTTCTGGAACACGCGAATGCGCGCCTCGTTGAGCTCCAACTGGGTGGCGCCATAGATGCCTACAGCACCAATCATGGCGGCAACTGCCAGCACCACACTCGGTCGGCGCAACATTGCCTTACCGAAAACGGTCATGACGCGGCCGAAGGCGTCCACCTGGGCCGTACCCCGAGTAACTTCAGGGCGATGGGCCGGGCTGGATTTGAGTTTCAACAAACTCAACCAAGCCGGCATCACGGTTACCGAGAACAGCCACGCGGCGCCTACACCCACCATGGCGAACAGACCGAAATACTTCATGGGTGGCATCACCGAGGCCAGATACAGACCCAGGAAACCGGCCTGAGTGGTCAAGGTGGTCATGGTTATGGGACGCCACATGTGCACCATGGTGCGCACCACAATCTCGCGCGCACTATCCCTCGGGTGGCGAACCTGTTCCTCGTAGTATTGGCTGAAGATATGAATGGAATCGGCCACCGCAATACCGATGAGCACCGGCAACAGGCCATTGGTAATGACAAAGAAACTTACCCCTGCAGCGGCCATCAGGCCTAGAGCTGAGGCCACGGTGGCCAGCACCACAAAATTGGGCAGTAGTGCGCCGCGCAGGGTACGAAAGGCGATGAACAACACCGCGGTAATGATCAAGGCCGCCAGCGGATTCAGCCGCTGCGCATCGGCATCGATGTAGCTACCCAGGTAACCGCTGACCGCCCCCTCCCCCGCCACCTGTATTTGCTCGTCATCTGACCTGGGCGCCTGCCCGGCCAATTCCAGTAACTGTTGATAGAGCGACTGAGCTCGAGTTTGATCTAGAACTTCGGCTACGATCAGCGTACCGCTGCCGTCTTCTGCGACCAGGCTTCCCAGATAGAGCGGGAAATCCATGACCGCAGCTCGAATCCGGTTGGCCTGCTCCTGGCGGGTAGGCACTGCCTCCCAAAATGGCTCCACCAGCATACCTTCCCCATCACCGGTGATATTGTTTTCGGTGGCAAGGCTGGTGACCCGATCAGAATCTACATTGTCCAGTTTACCGATCTCTTCGGTCAGCCACTCCACCAGTCCCAAGGTGTGGGGATTGAATATCCCCTGAGGGCCTTCGTTGACAACAGCAATCACCATGGGATCAGTCAAGCCGAAGATCTCTTTGACCTGGTCGCGATAAACCAATGCCGGTTCGTCATCCGGCAGGAAGGCATCTGAACGGGTGTCCTTGACCAAGGACGGAATGAAGACGGCGCAGGAAATGATCAGCACCAATCCCAGCAAGATGGAAGTCTTGGGATAGGCGGTAATCCTCCAGAACACCCGCCAAGCGTGAGTATGTTTCATACTGTCGTGATTCATACCATTGTTTCTCCGCTCGTTTTTCTTTGCCACAGAGCATCAGCTCCAAATAA
Source organism: Gammaproteobacteria bacterium (assembly GCA_024222475.1). Lineage (GTDB taxonomy): Bacteria > Pseudomonadota > Gammaproteobacteria > JAAEPA01 > JAAEPA01 > JAAEPA01. Next base: position 2,063 of record JAAEPA010000531.1, read on the forward strand.
ACCATTTCAGACCAACTGGTCTGTCTGATTAAAGGACAGAACAAACCAACTAGTTTGTCTATACTTGATATAATGAAATTTCCACGACGAGTGTCGTGCGCAGCTGAATGAGGAATAAGACAATGGCAACCAGAAACCCACAGCAAACCCGGGAGCGTCTGCTCCAGAGTGCCTTCCAGGAGATCCACGCCCATGGATTCCAGGGCATGCGGGTAGATGAGGTACTGCATCAATCCGGCTTACAGAAAGGCGCTTTTTATCACCATTTCGGCAGTAAAACGGAACTGGGATACGCCGTACTGGAGGAACAGATCAAACCACTGGTCGAGTCAGTCTGGCTCGAACCTCTCTCTGAAATCGAGGATCCGGTGCAGGATCTACCCCGAATGCTGGACAACCTTGGGGAACGAATACCATCATCCATGCGTGAACACGGCTGCCCACTCAATAACCTGGCCCAGGAGATGGCCACCCAGGACGACGGCTTTCGAGAACGCATCGCCCGACTAATAGATCAGTGGATTGATGCATTCTCGGCGGTGTTCGAACAGGGCAAGATAGATGGTTACATCCGGGATGATATCGACAATCGCGCCGTGGCACGGTTCATGGTCGCGATTCTTGAGGGGTGTATCGGTGTTTTCAAGGTGCAGCACTCACCGGAACAATGGTCGGCTTGTCGATCTCAGATTGCGGCCTACCTTGCTACCCTGAGACCGAAGGGTCACTGATGAACCTGTTGCTCAGGCATCCGCACGATGGTGAATGATGTCGGATCGGCGAGACCCTCAGGTAGTCGACGAAGTTTTTACATACCAACTTACCTGGAGCAGGTCATGACAGCCTATCTTGAGATGGTGACAGCAGATAGCGGGGGCAGCCCAGGGTTGCTTATTAAGCGATACACGATTATCGTTTCATTCCTGAACCTCTTCATGACCTTTACATAAAAAGTGGATGCCTTAGAAATAATGAAACGCAGCGAAGGACTGGGGTCAGCCACAGGTTAGAACTGGAACATGACCCTGAACGAAGCCGACACTTGCCGAGTCTATGTGACGCCCCGCCTGCACGAGGCGGGTTGGGAGACGTCGCCGCATTCGATCACCGAACAGTACACCTTTACTGACGGTCGTGTTGAGTTCACCGGAAACCGAACCAAGCGGGGCGAGCAGAAACGGGCTGATTATCTGCTTCGTTATACCCGAGACTATCCCATTGCAGTCGTCGAGGCGAAACCTGAGGGAGACCCTGCCGGCAAGGGCATGCAGCAAGCAAAAGACTATGCCGAAGTCCTCGGTCTGAAGTTTGCCTATTCCACCAACGGTAAGGAAATACTGGAATTCGACTATCTCACTGGCCAGGAACAGGCGATTTCCGCCTATCCGACGCCAGCAGAACTCTTCGCACGGCTGAAGCGGGCTGAGGGCTTGCCGGATAATGTAATCGAAACACTGTTGTCACCGTACTACCACGTAAGTGGCTTCTCGCCCCGTTACTACCAGCAGATTGCTATCAACCGCGCAGTGCTGGCGGTTCTTCAGGGTAATCGACGCGTATTGATTACCATGGCAACGGGTACCGGAAAAACGGTTGTGGCCTTCCAGATTAGCTGGAAACTGTGGAATGCACGTTGGAATCGTTCCGGGACCTACCGCAAACCTCGGATACTCTTTCTCGCTGACCGTAATGTACTGGTCGACGACCCAAAGGATAAGACCTTTACGCCTTTTGGCGATGCTCGCTACAAGATCGAGAATGGAACGATCAGCAAGGGCCGCGAGATGTACTTCGCCATCTATCAGGCGATCTCCAAGGATGCCCGCCGCCCAGGACTATACAAGGAATTTTCGCCGGACTTTTTTGATCTGATTGTTGTGGACGAGTGTCACCGAGGCAGTGCGCGGGACGATAGTAACTGGCGGGAAATCCTGGAATACTTTGAATCAGCATTCCAGATCGGAATGACCGCCACGCCGTTGAGGGAAGACAACCGCGACACCTACCGTTATTTCGGCAAGCCGATTTATACTTACAGCCTACGCCAGGGCATCGATGACGGCTTTCTGGCTCCCTACCGGGTTCACCGGGTGATCACCGACGTCGATGCGGCAGGTTGGCGACCCAGCAAGGGTGAAGTCGACCGCTATGGGCGGGAGATCCCTGACGGTGAGTATCAGACCAAAGACTTTGAGCGGATCATCGCATTGCGTGCTCGAACCCAGGCCTTCGCCCGCCACCTGAGCGACTTCATGAGACGCACCGACCGGTTTGCCAAGACCATCCTCTTCTGCGTAGATCAGGAACACGCGGATGAAATGCGCCGGGCGCTTAATAATCTCAACGCAGACCTTGTGCAACAACATCCCAACTACGTTGCCCGTGTGACATCGGAAGAAGGCAAGGTGGGTAAAGGTCACTTAAGCCGTTTTCAGGAACTGGAAACGACGACGCCTGTTATCCTGACAACTTCCCAATTGCTGACCACGGGGGTGGATGCACCCACCTGCAAGAA
>JAAEPA010000532.1 GCA_024222475.1 Gammaproteobacteria bacterium
ACATCCACCGCCAACATCCCGCTCAAGGAGGCTAACTGGGCCAACTCCAAGCGCTCACCCAAGGCGGTCTCCAGCCTGGCCTGAAGAACCTTCTGCCCCCCCCGCGAAAGCTCGTACAGAAGTCTTTTAATCGACCAGGCCAGCGTCTCGATGGTGGCGCCCACGGCCTCCCCTGCCGAATCATCATCTCCCGATTCTAAATCGAGGAGGTCCAACTCCTGCAACAACGGTGCAATTTCGCGGTAGGCCGGGTCCGCACTCAGCAACACCGCCATGAGGGGAGGTATATCTCCCTCTGCATCCTCCGGCCATTCACCGATGGCTAGTTTCTGCTGGACAACGAAACCCAGGTCCAAACCCGGTACCGCCAGGACGGCTACTCCGATGTCACCGGTCGCACCCTGCCCCTGAATTTCACCGGCATGACATTCACCACAGGCCGCTTCGAAATTGGTGACGAGCATGGTTTCACCGGCCGGATCCGGGCTGTGGCACTGGACGCAGGTAAAATCCTGCTCCTCTTCAGGGTAGTGTTTACCGTGGTGAGAAGCATGGTCGAAGGCAATGCGGGTGCGCCGGTCAAAGGGATAGTCCACGAATGGGGGATGACCGTCGTCAAGACTGTCGAAATGCCCCAGGTGGCAAACCTGGCATTGCTCGTCGGAGACCTCAGTCAGAGCCCCCCTGGGGCCGCGGTGTTCGCGGTGACAACGTACACAAGCGAGTGTCTCCTGCGCATGCACGGCTGCAGGCAGGCGCGAAGCGGCGGCACCTACCCATCCATCATCAGGCAACCCTCCCAAAACTGACTGAGCGCGCTGCGTAACTGCCGCCAACGCCTGTGGAGGTAGACTGTGGGCATGCAGAGGAGCCTCACCCATTTGATGGCATTCCATACACAATCGGCTCTCTTGGTCCGGCGTTGAAGCTACTGTCAGGGCCGCTGTCAACCACCCGCCGAGACCCTGGCCGGCGGCACTATGACAATTCTTGCAGGTACTGGCTTCAGCACGGTGGGAAAAACTCAAGGGGCCGGCGGAGATTAGTTCTTCGTGCAAACTACCGGTGAGCCCCAGGAGAAGCACACCGGCAATAAACAAGCTCCCCCAGAGGACGCCCCGCCTGCGGCAACGGCGTAGAGCGGCCACCGGTAGGCATCGATCCAAAGGCCGGGAACAGGCCCCGTCCGGCTGCGGCCCATCCCCACACCGTCCTCCCCCAAGGGCATCTCGAGTGCAGTGCCAGCGATCCCCTGTGCGTTGAGGAAAGCACTCGTAAGTCGCCCCACAACGTCCCTCAGGGGTGGGCCCGGTGTTACAGCCCCGACCTTCTTGAGACCGGCCGCAAACCCAATCTTGTCGGGGACGTTCGTAAGGGCTGTCCTTGAAACCGAATCGTTGCAGAAACATCAGTTGGAGCCGTCAAAGGCATAAACCAGCACCGCATGAACGGTGACAAGCAGTAGCAAACCATAAGTGAGGGGAATATGCACGAACAGCCACCGCTTGAGTAAACTCTGCGCTGCATATTGGTAATCAAGTTCATTCTTTGTTTCTACCCGCTGGATAATTTCTTGCATAATCGCCTGCTCGCCATCACCGAGATAACGTTCGAGTGCCGTTATTTTCTCGGACAGACGATGTAACGGGGCCCGCGACTCCAACACGTGGGACCAAAAATTCCGCGGCTGCAGAAAGAAGGGGCCGAGCCAATGATTATAGAATTCCGGAATAGCGATCGATCCATGTTCAGCCCCAGCACGCAACACCAGCTCCTCCACCTCACGCCGAAGCCTAGCATTGAATCCAGCTAGCCGCTCATATAACAGATTCTCTCCTCGCCTAGTCAAGCGCTGAGGCAAAACCCGGGATAGGATCAAACCCACGATCCCACTTACGGCGACCAGCAGGAACAGCGACTCCAACACCACATCAAAGTAACCATGAGTACTGGAGCTCCCACTATGAACCCAGTAGGCAGCTATCGAAAAAAATCCCAGATAGATATGCAGTTGCATCCACAGAGCCGCGCTGCCCAGGGCTAAAAAAGGCAATCTCTTGCGGAGCGAAAAGGCTGTCAGACCAACAATGGCTGCTAATAAAACCCATCCAGTAAGAAACTCCGTAGTATAGAGGCCACGCTCTGCTAGTTTTTTTACCGTCACCAAGAAACCCACCGCAAGTAGCAACCAAAACATATTGATCAGGCGCCGGCGCGCCATCCGCTTGGTAAATAAATTCATCGGTTTAACCAACTAGCCAACCTTTGTTTTTTACCCATATCCATGCGAACCAAAGCATCGTGGGGACAGGCATTTTGGCAAGCCGGCACGACCCCTGCCATCTGCTCAGCACAAAGATCGCATTTGGTTGCTCGCAGCACCGGGGCGAAGGTCTGCTGATTGAGGAGGAGGGTATTTTGCTCATCCCGAATGCGTACCATACGGATATTATCGTAGGGGCAACTGTTGGCACAGGTGGCGCAACCAATGCAGGTGGTGTCATCGATGACGATCTCGCCGCCGTCGGTACACCGGTGGATGGCCCCGGTGGGACAGCCGATCATACATACCGGATCTGAACAATGCATACAGGCATTAGCGACCATGAAGTGCTCAAAGACCGGGCCGTGGCGAATAAAGCGGGGGTTGTTATCATGAGTAGCTGCGCAGGCTCGAACGCAATCGTCACAGCGGGTGCAGCGATCGAGATCGATCAACATCGTCGCAGTGCCATTGATGAAGCGCTGTTCCACCAGAAATTCAAGGGTTGCCTGGTCAAGTTCAGTATCCGCCTGGCCCGCAAGGGCCCCATAAGAACGGGGGACGGCAGGTAGCGATGACGGCAGATCCGTAGCCGAGCGAGCCTCCAAGAGGTGGTTCTCGACGATGGCGGTGGGTATACGCAAAATATGGGTGTAACCGATAGCTCGCAAGCTGCGCTGCAGCGGGAGAGGCGCTGCCTCGGAGTTTAACCAATTGTGGGTAATCTCCTCGAGGCCGAAGGTGTCACCAGGACTTAGGTAGGCAAGGGTATGATAACCGTGGTCCACCCGAATCCCGCACACAACATGATCAGTCCATCGGTATAGTGACCCTCCTCAGCCAGCATCGGTTCATCCCTTAAACGATAGCGTCGTTTCTCTGCTCGCTGGCGTTTGAAGCCGACGTTCCAGTCATAGTTGCCGTAGCTCTCGAAAAGGGTCTTGTCAGCCACCTCCATCAACTCGCTCTCGCTCAAATGACTGAACAGCGCAGAGGCGCGCAGGCGGGTCTTGAGGGCTCGTTGCCGATAGATCGCGTTGACTTGATCCCGCAACTCAGCATCGCGCTTGAGAATGTCGCGGAAACCTTGCCAACGTATTTCGAGCAGGCGGGCGGGGCTCGCTGCAAAAACCGTGGCCGAGCGCGGCGATCGCCCCAGGGCGGAGGATTCGCCGAACATATCTTTAACCCCAAGGGTCGCGGTAACGGGGTAGCACTCCAGAACCTTCTCCACGTTCTTGAAGTAGAGACGCTGCCGGGAACCTTCAGAAATATCCGCAGCAACTTTGGTTGCCGCAGTATTCGAAGACATCCCCCTAACCTCCGGCACTCTGCGATTCCGCCACAGCTGGGCTAGTGCGGCCAGCGGTCCACGCCGGGGCATCTGAACCCCACCACGCGCCTCCACCATCACTTCCTTGCCTAGGACCACCTGGAGTTGACCTTCCAAGACAAAATATACCGAAGTATCAAAATCACCCTCGCGGATCAATATAGCTCCGGTATTTACCTCCAGCAACCGAGCATCATTCTTAATGATGGCAGACAAGGTAAGTGGTGCTGGAAAGCCCTGGGGATCAATGCCGTTAAATGGAGCCAGGGTCAATACTTCGGCCACAGCGGTATCTGTCATTCTCGAGTCGAAAGGTTCGTCCCAGCGTGATGGAGGAGGGATTGCGACGGCGTCGACCATCAGAAATTCCTTTTTCGGTACGCCGCCATAGCACTAGATAGACACATCGATCACCGGTGGGCCTTGCCTTTGGTTTTCTTGGGAAGGTACCTGTCCAGGGCGCTAAAAGTGTAAATATTCGGCGAGCCCATCCTCCTGGAAAAATAGTACGGGACACAAGAGGAAGAACAGTGTATAAACGGGTCCATGGACGGTATCACAAATTCGCACCCTGCACCTGCGCTGCCTCAACCGGCCGTATGCCTTGATGAAAGGCAACAACATCCCTTCTCCCGGGAATATGTCACGATTACCAAGCAGGAGCATATCGAGCTCCGTCACCAAGCCAACTATTGGGAAGCTCAACATGCCCGAGTGAAGATGAAGAACGCGGAGTTGGAGCAGGCGATTCTTTTCAAAGATGCCAAGATCAAAGAGCTCCAGAACCGATTGTTCGGAAAAAAGAGCGAAAAAGGCGCCACGGCGAAATCGGAAAAAGGCAACACGGCTCCCGAGTCAAGCCGCAATCGCGGCCAACAGCCAGGCAGCCGGGGACATGGCCGCACCCATCGACCCGATCTGCCCGTAGTACACGATGAGATAGACCTGCCGGAGGATGAGAAAAGATGCCCCACATGTGGGCTACCTCATCTACGCAACCCGGCGATGGATGAGCACAGCGATGTGATCGAAGTTGAGGTTAGCGCACATATCCGTCGCTATGCCCGCCCGGCTTATACCCGCGACCCGGGTTGTACCTGCGACGATACCCCGGCCATCATCACCGCCCCACCACCGTCCCGTTTGATTCCCCGTAGCGACTATAGCGTCAGCTTCTGGGTCGAGGTCATTCTGGGCAAATATCGCTATGGTCAACCCACCAACCGCTATCTGCAGGACCTGAGAGACCAGGGACTCCCGGTCTCACCCGGAACGGTAGCCGGTGGACTGCAAACCCTCGCGCCGCTGTTTGAACCCGTGCTGGAGGCCTGGTACTGCAAGCAGATGACCGAACAACTCTTTCACAACGATGAGACCCGCTGGGAAGTCTTTGTGGAGATCGAAGGTAAGGTCGGTACGCGCTGGTATCTCTGGGTGACCCGTTCACCCTCGGTCATCTTCTACTGTATCGACCCCAGTCGCAGCGCCGCAGTCCCGGGAGCGCATTTTGCCGGCTTGCAGAATGACAAGGTCATTATCGTCTGCGATCGCTATAGCGCTTATAAAAAGCTCGCCAGACTGGCGGCCAATATCCTGCTCGCTTTTTGCTGGGCGCATGTGCGAAGGGATTTCCTGGATGCCGGGCGCGGCTTTCCCGAACTTGAGGCGTGGGCGATGGAGTGGAAGCAACGTATTGGTATGCTCTACCACTTGAACGGGCTACGCCTCGAACATTGGAATCCCGAGCGCCCGCTGGCAGAACAGTCCGAGGTCTTCAATCAATACCACGAGGCCCTGAAGGATGCCCTGCAGTTGATGCATGATGAGGCTACCCGAATCGTAGCTACCGACACTGTCGGAGCACAAACAAGCGACTCCGCGAATAATGAAGGTCAGCACAGTGCTCCCGGGGCTGAATTATCAAAGCGTGCGCAAACGAAACAGGAGAAAGTGCTGCAAAGCCTGCTCGATCATTGGTCTGGTCTCACTCTATTTGTAGAGCATCCCGAAGTCCCCATGGATAACAACCGGGCCGAGAGCTCAATCCGTAACCCGGTTACCGGCCGCAAAAACTACTATGGCTCGAGCAGTATCTGGAGTGCACAGCTGGCCGCCATGCTTTTCTCCATCCTGCAGACCCTGGTGCTTTGGGGAATCAACCCACGTCACTGGCTGATGCTCTATCTCCAGACCTGTGCAGAAAATGGTGGCAGAGCGCCCGAAAATATCACACCGTTTCTTCCCTGGTCGATGGATGAAGAACGGCGGGAAGAGCTTACCCGACCTTATCCCTCCCAGGCGCCTCCGGCATCACACACCGAGTCGCTCCCAATCCAAAACGGTTCATGAGCCATC
>JAAEPA010000533.1 GCA_024222475.1 Gammaproteobacteria bacterium
GCCAAAGAGAAAATTATCACCTTCTTTCTCAAAAAGGCGTTCAGGCCGGCCACCGATGACGGTCAGTTTTATATTGTCCTGGCGGATTCCGGGATGGGCAAAACCACGTTTCTGCTCAACCTGTATCTGCGCTATCACGAACAATTCTTCGGTACACCCTACCGGATGAAACTGTTCCCGTTAGGCAATCCGGAGATTGACAAAGAGCTTGACAAGATGTCCGATGACGAAAAACACCAGACCATTCTCCTGTTAGACGCCTTCGATGAGGATATACGCGCGGTCGAGGATTACCGCGCCCGGTTAGAGGAACTCATTCGCAAGACCAGACATTTTCGTGAAATCGTCATCACCTGCCGCACGCAGTTTTTCCCCAGTGAGGAAGAAGAACCGAAAGAAGAAACCGGCGTCATGCGCTATGGAACCGAAGGTGGGGAGCATGTCTTCTATAAATTCTATCTTTCCCCCTTCGACGAACACGACATCCGCGCCTATCTGCGCAAACGCTTTCCCTGGTATCAACGGGCGAAACGACAGAGAGCCAGGCAGATCGTGAAATTCTGCCCAAATCTGATGGTGCGTCCGATGCTTCTGAGTTACATCGAAGACCTGTTGCAAAGCGAACGCGCATATACCACCGCATACCAGGTCTACATGGAACTGATCGACCGCTGGATCGTACGCGAAATCTACAAAGTCGC
>JAAEPA010000534.1 GCA_024222475.1 Gammaproteobacteria bacterium
CCAACAACCGGCGCGCTGAAAATCGGCCCTCCCCGCCACTTTAAAAGAGATGACAGTTATGCCCTTGAAAACACAATATACTGATGCCTTCCGGCAACAGGCGCTGCAAAAGGTATATGCCCGTGGCTCCCGAAGCGTTATATCGATTGCCGAAGAACTCAACCTTAACTACTGAACTTTGAAAAACTGGATGAGAGCAAAAAAGAACACCATAAAACAGAAGGATTCGAGCGTTAAACGGCCCAGCGACTGGACACCGGCTGAAAGGCTCAATGCATTGTTAACGACCCATTCGATGGATGAACAGGCCCTGTCTGCTTATTGCCGTCACAACGGTATTTTTACCCATCATTTAAAACAATGGCGCGAAGATTTTGAATCAGGCACCTCGTCATCACCGGCTTATCTTACAGAACTGCGTGATCTGAAATCGAGCCATAAAAACCTGCAAAGTGAATTAAACCGAAAAGAGAAAGCGCTCGCTGAAGCGGCTGCGTTACTGGTATTGCAAAAAAAGTTCCAGGCGCTCTGGGAGGACAAGGAAGGATGATTCATCTTTCAGAGCGCCAACGCATTCTGCAGTGGGTGGATGAAGCGTCTAACGCAGGTGCCCGTATTCGCAAGGCCTGTGACCTACTCGGTATCAGTCCACGTAGCCTGCAACGCTGGCGACAGTCCGGAGAGGTCGAGGAGGATGGCCGTACCAGGCGTCAATTTGTGCCCGCGAATAAACTCAGTGAGATTGAACGTGAACAGTTGCTACAGATCACCAATTCCGAGCGGTTCTCCGACCTTCCGCCCACCCAGATCGTGCCGATGCTGGCCGAGCAGGGGCAATATATAGCTTCTGAATCAACGTTCTATCGTGTGTTGCGTGAAGAGAACTTGCTCCAGCATCGTCAGGCGAGTCGCCCGGCTACCGTGATCAACCAACCGAAGCCTCTGGTGGCCGATGCCCCAAACCAACTATACAGCTGGGATATCACCTACCTGCCACAAGTGGTCAAAGGCCTGTTTTTCTATCTGTATCTGTTTATGGATATTTTCAGCCGCAAGATCGTCGGTTGGCAGGTTTATGAGCAGGAAAGCAGCGAGTGGGCATCTGAGATTATGCACGATATAGTACGGCGCGAGCAGATCGAGCCGGACCAGGTAACGCTGCATTCTGATAACGGTGGTCCAATGAAAGGCGCTACCATGCTGGCGACCCTGCAAAAGCTGGGTGTCGTGCCATCGTTTTCTCGTCCATCGGTCAGTAATGACAACCCGTACTCTGAATCATTGTTCAAGACCTTGAAATATTGCCCTCGATACCCGGGAAAACCATTTGCCGATCTCGGCCAGGCGCGTCAATGGGTGGGTGATTTTGTACATTGGTACAATCATCAGCATCGTCACAGTGGCATTCACTTCGTCACCCCGGAGCAACGCCACACGGGTCTCGACAGAGAAATACTAATCCGTCGCAAACAAGTCTATGAGGCGGCTAAAGCACGTCATCCAGAACGCTGGAGTGGTCAAACTCGAAACTGGGAACCGATAGCAAAAGCGTACCTAAACCCGGAAAAATGCGGTGCAACAAAAGTGCCTGAAGCTATGGGGAAGGCTGTCTGACTTAACGCAATGAGACGACAGTTAGCTTGACAGTTACCGTTAGAGCATTCCTATACTCAAGTTATATATTATTGTGAGAGAGGGAGCTTTCTCCAAAGGAGACGCTGAAAGTTGTTACCTGGACTTCTCGAATCGGCACAAACCCCCATTCGTATGACACACGTAAACTAGCGTTAACGGCCATTAG
>JAAEPA010000535.1 GCA_024222475.1 Gammaproteobacteria bacterium
CTGGCCGCACACCGACGATGATATTCCCTTGGACGGCATTGTCTATCTCAGCACCCGCACCGCCGGTATCAGCCTGGAACGACTGTTTCTTGATTGTGCCAAACTGTTGGGGGGTGAGCCGGAGAAAAAGCTCAACAGCGTCTGGACCAATCCAAAGCTGGATACAGAGGAGAAAGTGTCCCACTTGCTTGAGGCACTCAGAGATGGCCGGTTTGTAATCCTGCTGGATAATATGGAAGACCTGCTCGATGACAAAGGGCAGCTTGTGGATGAAGACCTGCAACATTTCTTTGACCACAGCCTGACTGCCGCCCACGGTGCGCGATTGTTGGTGACCTCTCGATTGGCCCTGGCTTTTGGGCGGGAGGTGATGCGCTTTGACCGGCAAGTGAAATTATTAAAAGGACTACCCACGCCAGACGGCATTGCTTTACTGCGCGAGTTGGACCCCAATGGCGACTATGGGCTGCAAGATGCCCCGGAGAAACAACTGGCTCAGGCCGTAGAGCTTGTCCACGGCGTACCCCGTGCCCTGGAAGTGATGGCCGGCATCCTGGCCAATGATCCCTTTGCCGCTCTTGATGAGGTAATAGAGCAGTTCTATGAACAGGAAGACGTGGTTCAGGCCTTGATTGAGGAGAATTTCAAGCGGTTGGACGACAACACCCGACGGGTGATCGAGGCC
>JAAEPA010000536.1 GCA_024222475.1 Gammaproteobacteria bacterium
GCCACCAGACAACACAAGGATTTTCAGCCGCATTTGCCCGTTGTGTTTCACTGGTAGAAAGAGCAATTGTGCGAATTTAATGTAATGCAAATATGAAACCATTGCCCAGTTCAATCTTAACGCGATGCTCGACTTTTTTTAATGTAATGAAAAGTCATGGCCCAACCGTCTAACCTTATGTGTGAGAAAAACGCCATAAAGGTTATAGGAGGAGCCATGCCTATCGAAGACTTTATCATTAGTGTGTACTGTTGTGTAGAGGACAATTGGGAAGTGCTTACCGAAGGGAAGCGGCTACGACAACGAGGCTATGCGCCGAAGTTATCGGATCAGGAAGTGATCACGATGGAGATTGTTGGGGAGAGCTTAGGCATCGAGACGGATAAAGGGATTTGGGCCTATTTCCGCGGTCATTGGCTGGAGTGGTTTCCACAGCTGGGCTCACGAGCCAACTTTAGCAAGCAGGCCTCAGCGCTGTGGGTGATGAAACAGCGCTTGCAAAGGCAGTTACTGATCCAGCAGGAGGTCTTTGATGATGATCTTTTCATTGTCGATGGGTTTCCGATTCCAGTATGTTTGTTTGCACGGGCAAAACGGTGTCAGTGTTTCAAGGGAGAGGCCGATTATGGCTATTGTGCCGCTAAGGATGAGACGTACTACGGATTTGAGGGTCACATTATCATCTCGTACCAAGGCCTGGTGGTCGGTTACACATTAACCGCAGCCTCGGTTGACGAACGTGATGCCCTGTGGGACATGACCGAAGCGATCCGCGGTGTATTGCTCGGGGATAAAGGCTATATCCGCCCGTTGCTGAAAACCGAGCTGGCCGCGCAGGGGATCCAGCTGGAAACCCCATTACGTAAAAACATGAACGATGCACGGGATCCGCGGTATGTGAAATGTATGAATACTGTGCGACGCCGCGTCGAAACGGTGATCGGGCAACTTAGCGAGCACTTTGGTATTGAGCGGGTCTGGGCGAGAGATCTGTGGCATCTGAGCAATCGCCTGTTTCGAAAATTCCTGGCGCATACCATAGGTGTTTATTTCAATCGTATGCAAGGCCATGAGCCGATACAGCTTGAACACCTTATCACGGCTTAAAGTCGAGCATCGCGTTATATTTACAGTCTGCAAGCACGATTATTTGCAGAATCCAGGTTCTATACCAAGGAGATCAATCGGATAAATGAATGCTCTCGAAGACCTGCTGGATATGATGAGTGCACAGGACGGTTCTGATTTACATCTGGTCGCCGGCGATCCACCGCGCATGAGGCATCATGGCGAGATCGTTTCCCTGCATGACAACCTTCTGAGCACGGAATGGGTGCACGATAGTCTGTACGCCATAATGCCACCTCGAGTTCAACACCTATTTGAACAGTACGACAATGCGGATTTTGCGTTTGAGCGGGAAAATATTGCTCGATATCGCGTCAATGTATTCAGACATCTAGGCGGAATAGGTGCGGTCTTCAGGTCAATTCCTATCTCAAGCTATTCCCTAGAGCAGTTGGCATTACCTGCAATTCTATCGAGCCTGTGTTTGCAAAAGCAGGGTTTGGTATTGGTCACGGGCAAGACCGGATCCGGAAAGTCGA
>JAAEPA010000537.1 GCA_024222475.1 Gammaproteobacteria bacterium
CCGCCCTGTCGGAGGTCTAAAAGCGAATATCCCTACCCTCAAATGTCCCAACAAAAGCCCCTGGCACACAACTGGCCGGGGGCTTTTGTATCTCCCTCCCATAGTCTAATCTGGCGAATCTAGCTGCATATTTGGGCTAGTTTACCCCCTGACCCCCAGCAAATTCAAATGTTAGATTTAACAGGGAGCGTCTCAGCGCGTTTTTTAGCTCACGGGGGGGCTTTTTTTGCACGAACACCCAATATTCGAGAATGTTTGCACGCAAACCGGGGGTCCATTAACATACGTGTCACCTACTGCCACTTCCAGCTCCGATTTGGGTGCGTCGGGCAAGCAGAATGGGGTCGGAAAGGATGTTATGCCAGCTCAAAGTGAATGCGCTTGTCCATATTGAGATCGAACGAGCCATACGGATTGACGTGCCGGTGGAAAAGCGGGGTCAGGCCGCGCCAATCCGCCTGGGTCATCCGTTCCGACCAGACGGGCTGGGCTAACACCTCCTGTGTCATCAGGGTGTTGATGTAGACCAGCGAGGATTGGAGCAAGTGCAGGGACAATATAGAAATCTCCTGGGCCTCGATATCATTGCTGCTAAACTCACCCTGTTTCCCGAAGAAGATAAATCGGTTGGCGCTGTTCCAGCTTTCAACCACGTTGAGGCCCTCCTGTATCTCTCGGCGCACAGCCGGATCAGTCAAATAATTACAGAGAAAGATCGTCTTGAGCGCACGGCCCAACTCAGATAGCGCTTTGTAGGTAGGGTGCTGATAGTTATTACGGTTGAAGCGTTTCAGGATCGCATCTGAAGCGGCCGTTCCCAGGCGCAAGGCTGTGGCATATTTGACCATCTCATCATACTGTTCACGGATCAACTGCCAGTTGATCCTTTTGCCCAAAATCGCTTGAAGATTCGGATAGGTATCGGCGTCTTCGCTGAAGGCGAGGTGCAGACGTTGTTTGTGCAGATTCTTGAACCGGGGCATCAGCTGAAAGCCAAGCAAACGACAGAAGGCAAAGCCCACTTCACTCTGCCCATGGGTATCCACGTAATTCCGATCCACTTGCTGCTCGGTGCAATGTTGTAGCACGCCTGCGATCATGGCGGCCACCTCGGAAGAAGAAGGGGCCTTGAGTTGCGAATAAATGCAAAGCGAGCTTTTTGTCACGTGCCAGTACACCATGATCCCTGCCCGATGATAGCGGCGATGCCACTGCGTTCTCAGGTTTTGGCTCCAGGCTGCGAATTGTTTGGAATCGGACGCGCACCAGGTGGCATCCTCACCCCAAATCGCAGCCGTCCGTATCGACAGGGTCTCGTCGACGATACGCTGGACGGCTTGCCGCAACGAGGCGCGATCGATATAGTGCCGCCGCGTGTATTGCAGGTTAGCATAGCTCACGCCATGATTGCCCATGCTGACACTGGTTAGTCCCGCATTGGTACCGAGCGCATAGAGACACAAAAGCAGCCGTTTTCGCAATTCTGCTTTTGGAAGGCGATCGGCACCCGTCAGGTTATGAAAAGCAGCCGTAAAGTTGACCCGATCGTCCACCTCTTTGAGGATGTCGAGTAAGCTGGTCATCCACCACCGCTGGCGAATGTGTTTCTTGAGGGCCCGCAAGTTAGTCGGTTCGTCTTGTTTCTCCAGCGGAGTCAGGCGAATCAAGCCGTCGTCTTTAGCCAAAATCTCTACATCCGGATTGTCGGGCAGGGCGTCGTTGAAATGCTGCAAAGCTCCCTGCATTTCCTTTTGGAGCCCGCGAATGAATTCGTCAGCGTCCAGTGGAAGATCGAGTGCCTGGTAATAGGCTTCGCGTTTGTCAGCGAAGTCTGCCGGAACATCTTCGTCCGGATTGCGAAAACGCTCGGCCGAAGCAACCCAGATTTCTTTGCAGCGCAGCTTCTCGCGGAGGGTTTGAAGGACACAGAGTTCATAACGGACGCGTCGAACACGTCGGTCGCCATGCTTGTCTTGTTGGTAGATCCAGCTGCGCCATTGCTTCTGAATGACTCCCTCGAGAGGAATGTCTTCGTCGGCGGGATAATGTGAACCGAGTTCATGCAGGTAGGCGATGATCACCGAGAGGGCATCAATCAGCGGTTTGTAACGATTATTGTTCGAGCGGAACTGGAGAACTTCGAGCAGGTCGGGCAACACTTGCCGATAATGATAGGTGTAGGAACCGCTGATACGCGTTTGTACGGACTGATAATAGTTGCCGCTCTGCTTTGCCTCCTCAACCAGCTGATGCAGTCGTTCTTTGCCAATGAGCGGAAACAACACATCCCGGATAATGCCGTCCGGGTTATCCCAAATTGCTGTGGCCATGCGAAAGAGCAGTTGTTGCTTGCCGCCGACGCGGATGAAATCAGCCAACAGCTCTCGCTCGACACGGTGTTTGGCCCGGAGCCGAATGGTGTTCAGCAGCTGAATGAGTAATTCGACCAGTTGATCGGTCAGTTGGGTTTGGCGCACCCGGCAAAACGCGGCCAACAGGGTAATGGTTTGAGCATCATGGTGTCGCTGCAAATGGCTCAACGATTCAAGAGTGGCCTGTTTCGCATACTGCTGGAGAAAACGCAATGGAATGTCGGCAAACACCTCTTCCGGCAGTGCGATCTCCTGGAGGTATTTCAGGCGTGCGGCCACCGTTTTCATCGTCTTGGCTTTAGCCTCACCGACATCCGCCCTCAGTTCGTGGATGGGATAATCCAACGGATCGCCATGCTCTTCGTGCCACGCCTCGTCGAGGGCGATTTCCCGTTTTCTGTGGACCAGCTGGCGCAAGTTGGCCTTCACCTCCACCGGAATACGTTCCGCTGTTTCTTTGAAAAAGCCCTGTTCGTATTGATAAATTGCTGAGAGAATGAGCCGTTTCAACCGGCCCGCCGTGGGGGGCTCGATGCGATCTTCTTTTAGGCGTTGGTAGGCAATTCGTTCCAGATGAGACACCCGGAATTCGTCAGGCAGCACATCTTCTATGAGCCAGTTGCGGAGACGATCTTGATCGGCCAGCGAGCTGGAGCGAAATCCAAGCCAGGCGCGGATCTGGCTGCGGTAGCGCATCGCCGTTCGCCCCTGCCAATCGAACCGGGCCAGGAGCTCGGACGAGATCTGCAGCTGATCCGCCACCCAGTCGATCGCGTTCGGGGGTAGATCGCTTGGGTATTCCGGAAAGCGGCTATGCTCTTGAAAATACTTGAGAAATACGGCTTGAGCCAGGCGATTGTAGTCTTGTTGCTTCTGACCGACGAGGTCAATCTCTGGCGGTAACAATGTGTAGGAATCTAGAATCTGCTCATCCAGCTTATGTTTTTGGGTCATGATCATCTCCTATGCTTGGTTAGGGGATGATTCTATTCGTTTGTACCCTCAAAAGCCGCCTATTTGGCCAATGATGTGGCAGTAGGTGACACGTATGTTAATGGACCCCCGGACAGAACAGGCGGCACACTTTACCTGGTGAACCTGGCCCGCGCGGCGGCTCTGCTCGGCTGCGAGAAAGTCGGCAACCCGGCTGTCGTAAGCGCTAAGGCGCTGGTACGCCGCGGCTGGCATGAACATGTTTGGGCGGCTTATTTGGTGACTGTGTCGGGGCCAGTATCGCAGAAAACAAAGGCAGAAATCACGGGCATTACTCCACGAACGCAGCGAAATTATCAGGTGGATATCGGAGAAGCTCGGCAGAATTACGCGGCTCTCCCGCTGAAAGCTGACAAGGCAGAAGGCGCAAGAGCGGCAACCGGCAAGCAGATATTTATCAATAGCGGCGGGCGGGCGGTGCAACGTCTACCCGATATTCGGACAGTTCCGGCATTTATTTCTAGCACGCTGAACAAAGGCAGGACTAGAAAAGCACAGAGACAGCTAAACCATTTGAATTCCCTCGTCACATGTGAGGCGGGTGTAAGGTTTGGAGATTTAGAAGTCAAGCGGCTATTCTACGACACGCCCAAAGCGGCAGCGGCAGTGAGAAAAAGAGAACCGGACAGCACTTGTGACAAATTCTATCCTGAGTATTGCGGCCCGAACGCTAACCGCTGGGTGTTGGTTCCGGCGCTTGTCGAGGATAGCAAGAACCCTTTGCACGCCCTCGATATTTTTATGTTTTCATAACGGACAAAAGGTTCCTCTATTAATGTGATAATTCCTATTTATTCTTTTCGCCTTAGGGCTGAACAGAGAAAACACAGAAAAGGCAGCCTCACAGAAGAGGGCGGGGGGCAAAAGAGCGCGGGCAAAATTTCCGGCGAACATTGCGCCTTTCCACGCAGGCAAAGCGGCAGCGCTCCCAGGTGATAAAATATCTTCGGGTTTCCCTAGTTGGTTTAGGGATATGTTCGCGCACGTCGCCTTTCTTGTTCAGCGGCGTGCGTGTTCTTTTCAGGGCTGAA
>JAAEPA010000538.1 GCA_024222475.1 Gammaproteobacteria bacterium
ATTATCGTTCATTCGTGCCTCAGGACGTATCAGTGGCTGAAAACCCGGATCTGTACCGTCGTTACCGGGCGGCTCGGGAACCAGAAATCCGATAACCGACGATAAATGCTTTTATCATAGGTTATAACAATGGCACAATCCCGATTTGATAAAGGGTCGTAATTATGTAATATTACGTAGTACGTAATCTGTTATTCTATTCATCATGCGAGGATGCCATGGCCCGGCCCGGCGTTAGCTATCACGATGTGGCTCAAGCCGCCGAGACGATCCGCGCCCAAGGCCGCAATCCCACCGTGGACCGGGTGCTCGCACAACTGGGCACCGGCAGCAAGAGCACCCTGGCGCCGTTGTTGAAGCAATGGAAGGCGCAGCAAGGGCAGGGGGCTGAGACCGTCGGGCTGCCCGAGGCGGTGGTGAGCGCGGTCAAGGATCTGCACGTTCAGTTGCAGCAGCGTGCTGAGCACACCGTGGCGCAGGCCCAAGAAGAATTTCAGGGACTCGCCGCAGATCTGAAAGGCCAGCTTCAGCAGGCCGAGGCCGGTATCGATGCGCTGCAGGCGGACAATCAGGCGCGGCAGGAACGCATTCAAACCCTGGAGGCGGATAACGCCGATCTAAAAGAGGGGCTTGAGCGGGCGCGCCTCGATGCGGCTACCCGGGGTGTTGAGTTGGGCGAGGCGTGGGCGCGTCTTGGCGAGACCCAGGCCCGGCTTGAAGAGCAGGCGCGCGACCTGCGCCAGGTGCGGGGACATTTCGAGCATTACCAGGACCAAATGGCCGAGGACCGCCAGCGTGAATGCGATCAGGGTCGGCAGCTGCAACAGCAGTTGGAAGGCCGCCTCCAATCGGTGTCCGAGCAGCTCAACCGCGAACTCGCGTGCAGTGGCGGCCTAAAGGCAGCCCGACAGGAGGCGGAGCAGGGTAGAGCGCAACTGCGCCAAGCCCTTGATCAGGCGCAACAGAAGCACCAAGCGAAGGTGCTCGAAGTCACGCGTCAAGCCGAGGCGATCAAGGGTCTGGCGGCAGTAAAGGCAACGTTAGAGGAACGTATTGGCGTGCTTGAGGCGCAGCGCGATGCGCTGGTTAGCGCTAAGGGCGAACGGGATGCGGCGCATCGATTGATCGAGCAACAAGATGCGAAGATTCAGGAGCAGAGCAGCCAGTTCAGTGATGAGAATAAACGGCTGCTGCAGGCGAAGGCGCGCCTGGAAGGACAGCTGAAACAGCTGCAAAGCGCTCTGTAGATGGGTAAGAAAGGTGGGGTCTGTTCCCAAAAAGGGGAAAAATTCGCCATAGAGTTATATGTATGTTATACATATAATATGCGCTTCGAGTGGGATGAGCTTAAAGCTGAACACAACGAGCACAAGCATGGCGTCACCTTCGTGGAGGCGATGGGTTGCTTCTATGATCCGCATCAAATCGCATTTTATGACCCTGATCATAGCGATGATGAAGACCGAGAAATCCTGATCGCTCACTCAAGGGAAGGTCGTTTGTTGGTTGTAATCTATACCCTCCGAGGCGATACGATTCGAATCATCTCAGCACGACGTACTACGTCTCGGGAGACAAAAGACTATGCGCAAGGAATATGACCTGAACACTCTGGAGATAAAACGACGCGGTGTGCTGCCTGGTCTGGAGGCATCGGGTGAGCGGCAGCCCAAGGTGCGTATCACGATCACCTTGGATAAAGATATCGTTGACTATTTCAAGGCCGAGGCTAAAAAGTCGGGGGCATTGCCTTACCAGACTCAGATCAACCAGGCCCTTCACCAGGCGATGAAGCTAGAGACCGAAGGGGTTAAACAGGCTCTACTAAAGGATCCTGATTTCATCCGAGCCGTGGCAAACGAAATAAATCAGCGCTAATGGACCAGCGATCACATTTGAACAGAGCGTATTAGACGACAATTAACCTGTCCGGTCAGACGACAACTATCTTGACCGGTTGAGTGTAAGTCATTGATAAGTACTTTTTGCCTGTAGAAGGAGAAAGTACTTGTCTGGTCAACACATCACTCAGTTACAGGAGAGCCTTTAC
>JAAEPA010000539.1 GCA_024222475.1 Gammaproteobacteria bacterium
ACCACGACCGCATTGCCTTGCGCATCGGCGGCCACCTGGAAGCTGTCTTCGAAGACAATAATGCCGGTCTGGGTGGCGATAGACTCGATTGGTCCCCAGCTCACGCCATTGAACCAAGTGGATAGAACGCGGTAGTCCGCGCCGCCGCTTAAAAAATCGACCCACACCAGGACGGCCCGTCCATTGCCGCCGGCGGCTAGGAAATGCACGCTAAGCGGATCAATGCCAGAGGACGTTATTACGTTGGCAGCGGCGTTCCAGTCACCCTCAGAAGAACCTACGTTATAGCGTAATTTCTTGTTCGTATTAACTACCGCCAACCGCCTCCCAGGTTCCAGCGCAACTACCGCCGAATGGTTAATCTGATGAAAGGAAGAATCTTGCTCGGTGGACGTCAATATCGGGATCGGAATCGGGCGTGTCCATCCGGCGCCAAGCCGGTATTCCGCAGTCTCAAAGGTATCCCGGCCGAGTCCTTTCGCTTCGACGTGTTCCCATCCGCCAACGGCAACCGACTTGCCTGGCAATCCCGCCGTTATCTTGCCTCGGACGGACGCTAAGGCCAATTGCTGTTGATTGCCGACGACCCCGCTGATCTCGGTATTGGCGAAAACATCGGGGATGCCGCTCGCTGTTCTTTCGTCGGATCGTGTGGTCATAAATGCGGCGTCGCCATTGCCATCCATGCTGACCCGCAGATCCCCAACCAAGGCGGAGTCAAACACATTCTTCGCGGCTGACCAGCCCAGCCCCGGTGTGAACCGATTCGACCACACAGAGGTATCGATATTCCGTTCAAAATACTGCCAAGCGATGATGGCATCGCCGTTTGAATTTGACGCGATCTGCACGAACAGGGGCTGTTTGCCTGCGGTATCGAGTTTCGAATGCGTAAAAGTGGGTGGATCTTGAATTACGCCCGAGCCGTCCGTTCCACCCGAGCCGCCGCCGCATCCCTGTAAAAACAGTAGACTCAGAAGCGTACAGATCGTAGGGTAATGTGGGTATCGACTATTCATCGAGAGATTCTGTCGGGTGGGTGTTTGCTGGCATCTTTAGTGCCTAAGTCGATTATTGGGAGCAGTTTTCTGTTTTTGTGCTAGATTATGTAGAAGGGAAGCACTTGTTTTACGCCACGGATAAGCTGTAATCGTAAAGCCAGGAAAAGAGGAGTTGCACCGATGGGTTATCTTCTGCTGACGGTGATGTTTATCGTCTTTGCGTTGTTGGTTCGGCGTGTGCTCAACCGGCAGCAAGCGGACGTGCATGGGTATGACAAGGGGGTTATGGCCGCGGTTGGCGGCGCTGTGCTGACGGTCTTGGTGGGTATGCTGAGGGCCGTTGCGTGGGGGTTTGCGGCGACTGGGAATGTGAAAGTATTTCCAGAGCAGAACACTCCAATTTTTGGCATTTTCAATTACCGTACCGGACGTGTAGATGATGGCCTTGATACCAATGGTTGGTACGATGACGATAAAGATTGGTAAAACCTTATCGATGAGTTGATTAGTTTTAGATATCATCGCTTAAACCTTCTGACCACTGAGGAGCCTACATCTTTGGCAATATTTCCGCCTGATTGGCCAGCTTGTTCGGACGGTTTGGTTAAGTTGTTAACTGCGGAAGAAATTGCACTCCCAACTCTCAGTCC
>JAAEPA010000540.1 GCA_024222475.1 Gammaproteobacteria bacterium
AAAGGGTCTTTGTGGATTGGTGGGAGGCTGCTAATCTCAACGGCGTGTTCACTGCGGATAGGCAATTCACTATAGTCGTTGTCCAGCAATCCTCGGCGTAGTAATCGCGCATCAACATGAAAATCATCGCGCTCAAGGCCGCTTTTAATGGCTATTTCCCACAGGCTTGCGGCGCTGAAGAATAACTCGCTGTCCCGTGAGTCAATCAAAGCCTTGGTATCGGTAGATAATCGGTCCGGTTCACCGGCTGCCCAGAGCAGTAGATGGGTATCCAGCAATAACTTCATGTGATTGTGCCGAAAAGTTGTCCAATCTCGGTGCTGCCCATGCGGTCAAAATCATCAGGTACGGTAATTTGTCCGGCCATGAAGCCAAGGCGCTTTATTTGAGTTGGCTCCGGTGCATTCAGTGGCACAACTTTGACCATGGGTTTACCTGCCTTGGCAATCACAAATGACTCGCCTTTGGAGGCGCGTTCGATGAGCCGAGATAAATGCGTCTTGGCTTCGTGTATGTTGACTGTGTGCATATCGACCACTATAGAACTAAGTCATGTTAGTCTAGTCTTTTGTGATGGTGGCTGCAAGAAGTGGTGTATTGCTCAATCCGGCATAGCCGGAACAAAGAACTTGACGTAACCGTTCAGGCCCCTCGGTGAAATTGGCGTATTCGATGGGTTTCGTTC
>JAAEPA010000541.1 GCA_024222475.1 Gammaproteobacteria bacterium
CGTCTTACCCAGAATACCTACTGCACCTCCTGTGGGAACTGTACCCAAAGCTGTCCCCACCAGAACATATCCTGGAGGCTGCGACCCCAGAGCCTGGAGGCCATCAGCGGCGCCCGTCCCCATTGGGATGAAGCCTGGTTTATGCTCGGGCTGTTGGCCTTGACCAGTTTTCATGGATTGACCATGATGCCCTTCTGGGAGATCTGGATGAGTCAACTTGCACAACTCATCGGTGACTCGGGACAGCTGTTGTGGAGCTTTACTATCGGCCTGCTGGTGAGCATGGCGATTCCTGCTGCTGTATATGCCGTGGTGGTGGCTGCCACAGGCTGGCTAACGGGGACCCATTTACCCTTCAAACGGCTGTTCTCCGGATTGGCCTTTGTCACCCTGCCGCTGGCCTTTGCCTATCACCTGGCGCATAATCTGAATCACCTGGTCCGGGAAAGCGGCGGCTTAGGGGCATTATTCGCTAATCCCCTGGGGGAGGGGGTCCAGCCCATGACCGCGGCGGAGAAACACCTCAGACATATGGACCTGCTCATCTCCCAGGACCTGTTGTTCGTCCTGCAGGCTGGATTGATCGTTTTTGGTTTCTGGATTGCATTGAAGGTGTTGCGCCATCGGGGTGCCGGCTTATTTGCTACCGATGTGGGCAAAACCCGGTGGCATATGTTGCCCATGTTGTTGTTTATTATCGGGGTTACGGTATTCAATCTGTGGCTGTTGATGCAACCCATGGTGATGAGGATGTGACCCATGACCATGGATATAGAGCGACGCGCATTTTTTAGAAGGGGTCTGGGCAAGGCCGCAAAGGCCGCAGTCAAACATGCCGATGCCAAGGTTTCAAGGTATGCCGAGCATTGGATAAGACCGCCTTTTGCCCTGGATGAGCTGGAATTTCTGTTGGCCTGTATCCGCTGTGACGATTGCATCGACGCCTGTCCTGAGCAGCTCATCTTTTCCTTGCCGGTAAGACTGGGGGTTCAGGTCGTTAATACCCCCGCCTTGGATCTATTGAATAAGGGTTGTCGACTGTGTGAGGATTGGCCCTGCGTGGCCGCTTGTGAGCCGGGCGCACTGATCCGTCCCGCTGAACAAAATGAGTCGTGTATCAAGCCCCCGAGGATCGCCTTTGCCTGGATCGATACCCAGCGTTGTCTACCTTATTCGGGTCCCGAGTGTGGCGCTTGCGCGACTAGCTGTTCGGTTCCGGGCGCCATGGTTTGGGAGGGGGAGAGACCACGCATTGATCCTGAAGTCTGTGTCGGTTGTGCCCTGTGCCGGGAGCATTGCATCGTAGAGCCCAAGGCCGTAGAGATCCGCTCTTTGCATGGACGAACGGACAGGGTGTGACATGGGTGAGGGGGCTATGTGTATACCCATCCGTCATGGGTATAAATGCTGGCAATTGTAACGGGATTCTCGACTAAAAGGCGCTGACAAGACCTGCTCCTCCTTTTCCTTTCTTGGTAACCGTTCACGGCATATACGGATGTACCGTCATCCCGGCATGGAAGCCGGGATCCAGTGCCAGGGAGAGGCAGCTAGATGACTGGCGAGTGGTTAAGATTGCCATCCATGGCATCTGGATTCCAACAATCCATGCCGGAATGACGACGCCCGTGAATGGTTACCTTTCTTGGATGGGGGTGGGTGCCAAGACTTTACTTCCGCTACCTATAGCTACCCAGCTAAACCGACTTCAATCCCGCAACCCGTGCAACCGCCCTTATTGCGAGACGATTACCCGGTCACCACTGCCGAGATCGATGGCGAACACAGCATTAAAATCCCTGTCGGCCACAAAGGCGCGTTGGTTCACGGTATCGACAACGACACCCAATGGAAAACCCATATCAGGTCCTGCGCCTCTACTCTCACCTATTTTCTCACCCGAAATCACTGTGCGATCGCCGGTGCCCAGATCCACCGCCAACAGGGCATTTACATTTTCTTTAAAATCGGCCACTAGGGCACGGTTGTTGGCGGTATCTAGATCCATGCCAAATATTAAATTGAATTCGGGACCTGTGCCTCTGTTGGCATTCGAGATCACCGAGCGATTGCCGGTGCTAAGATCCACTGTCAGCAGGGTGTCATTGTTATTCGCTACCACCACCCGGTTGTGGGCGGCATCCAAAACCAAACCCGTCGGGAAGACGAGTTCAGGTCCTACACCTGTATTAGTGCCTGAAATTTCCATACGATTGCCCGTGGACAGGTCTACCGCTATTAATGCGTCAATACCCGTATCCCCAACCAGTACCCGATTATTAGTTTTATCCAGCAATAATGAAAATGGCAAATCGAATACCGGTCCCGAGCCCGTGGTGGCGTTTGAGATGACCGTACGGTTACCCGTGGCTAAGTCTACCGCTAGCAGGGCTGGTAATCTTCTGTCTGCTACTAGCGCCCGATTATTGGCGCTATCCAGGACTATAGCAACGGGTGAGACGAAGTTTATTCCCCCACCCGTGTTTGCGCCCGACAATGTCCTGCGGTTGCCTGTATCTAAATCCACAGTTACTAAGGTGTCTAAAAGGTCATCGGCCACCAATACTCGGCGATTTGCAATGTCCAGTTCTATACCAAATGCATCCGCGAACACAGGACCCGTGCCTGTTTCGGCTTGGATCGAGATCACTGTTCGATCGCCGGTAGTCAAATTAACTTCCAGTAAGGCCCTCATGTCAGCATCAGTCACCAGTGCGCGGTTGTTTGTCGCAGCTAAAGATACGTCTACTGGGGCGAGGAATTCGGGTCCCGTGCCTCTGGTAGCCGCGGAGATCGTGGTGCGATTGCCGGTGATCAAATCCACCGCCAGCAGGGCGTCTAAATTATCATCGACTACCAGCGCTCGGTTTTGGTTAGTATCAAGGGCCACTCCAATAGGAAAGGAGAACGGATTGTCGGTACCGGTGTTCGAATCTGAGATCACCGTGCGATTGCCGGTGGTTAGGTTCACCGCCACCAGGGCATCAGCTGTAACATCGGTGACCAGAACACGATTATTTGGTCGATCCAAAGCTATAAATCTAAGCCCTGCCAGCGAAGGTCCCGTGCCGTTATTGTCATCCGAGATTACGGTACGATTACCTGAGTTCAGATCTACTGCGACAATGGCTTTGAGACCCTGATCGGTTACCAGTGCACGGTCTCTGTCCGTATCTAAGACGACTTCAAATGGCACGTCAAACTCTGGGCCTGTGCCTCTGGATTCATTCGAGATCACCCTGCGATTCCCAGTGTCTAGGTCTACCGCCAATAGGGCGTCCAGACCATTGTCGATAACCCATGCCCGGTCGTTAAGCGCATCATAGTCCATTCCCGTCGGAAAGCTAAACGGTGGGCCGCTACCTCTATTGTTATCTGATAATACGAGTATTTCACCGGTAGTTAGATCGGCCGCTATCAGTGCATCGCTGCCTGTATCGACGACCAAGGCACGGTTGTTGTTGGCGTCTACAACAAATCCCTGTGGATTTGCGAAGGTGGGTTCATTTCGCACCATGTGGGTCACCCTTGTTGATCGGCCGCGGTCATCGCTGGCGTCGATCTTGATCCTATTGATCTTGCGCACCAAGGCAATCTGGGCTGACCAGCGAGTGGGATCCGTTTGATCAAATTGACCCACAGCGGCTTCACCTAGATTGGCCGGCGGGTTCTTGACATTGGCTGCTGCG
Organism: Gammaproteobacteria bacterium; assembly: GCA_024222475.1. GTDB lineage: Bacteria > Pseudomonadota > Gammaproteobacteria > JAAEPA01 > JAAEPA01 > JAAEPA01. The sequence goes on from JAAEPA010000541.1 coordinate 3,690, forward strand.
AAGTCCGGATTGTTCAACAGCACCTCGTTGACCTCGGCACCATCCGCCACCGAGCGGCCACGGATGGTAATGCGATCGGTATTTCCCGCGAGATTGGCATTCGGTGGCGGGAAGCTGATCTCAATCGTCGGGCCTTCCCCCTCAGTGCGCTTGTTTTCACCACCGCCACCACAGCCATATAGCGGCAAACTCAATAGCAGGATCGTAAGTTTGAGTAGGGTGCGAATGCTGATATGTTGAACAACCGTGATGAATTCCATTTTTTTCTCCTCCATTGCAAAGGCACGAGTTACTTGTTCGGCCCGTCAAGTAGGCAGGTCTGAGCAAGTATTGTGCGTCATTCTTAGATGATCAAAGGCCCGGCCCGGATTCATGGCCGGTTAGTGCCTCCTCTGAGGGTTCAACGCACCTTTTTTGCTGCCGGTTCCTTGGCAGTAGACTATGTATTGTTTTCGATAGTAGTGACTGCAGCTGTCCACAAATTCATAGTCTGAGGGCGCTTTAATATACCCAATTATAGATGGGTTATCGTGAGTAATGTAAAAAACCCTTCCTTTAGCCCGGATGTTTCATAAATAGCACACGCCCTCGCTTGATCTTTATTTCCACAAGATTGTTGCTCAGTCGGCCGTAATCGTGGATGCCGTTCCTTCGAAAAATTCCTTGTGGAAACAAATCTCTAAACGATCATCGCACAAATTCATGAAATATCCGGGTTAGATGGGCCGCTTTCACCGCACGATTGTCTTTTGGTGTTTGTTCGCGTCAGGGTATTCTGGAGGGGACGAAACTATTTCGAGAAATCAAACAAAGAGTGTCTGCGGCAACCCATAATTCCGATCTGGAGCAGATTCCAGAATATGGGCCACTGCAGAGTAGTCACCATGAGTTCAGTGATTTTTTATTTATACATAGATCCCGCAAGTGATTCGCTTGTAGAGTGCAAGATATTGATGAGTAGCAACGGACCCCACGCTACCTGAACTCAAGCTGGACGCAGGTGGTTTCGCCAACTGGATCTGCATGAAGACCGTGGATGGCCACCATCCCGGGATGGCTCAGACCGGGCCGGACAGTGTCAGATCGGATTTAGACTAATACAGGTAAGTTCCAGGGCGCGGGCCTAGAGAGTGCCGGGATCACTGTTCTGGACGTGATCGATAAACCATTTTCTCAATTGGGCCTCGAGCATTTCGCCGGATATTCCGTCTTCATCTTCGAAATCCTCGATAATCTCCACGACCCAGTCAAGAAGCACTTCGTGCTCGGCCTTGTGCAGTTCGTAATGCTCGAATTTCATTTCGAGCATTACTTTCTCTTCGAGGGCAAAATGAGCTGAGATCGTCGCGTGAATTTGACCCAGGCAATCTTCAACGTTGCACTTTTCATCCTGCCGGGAGATACGCTCATGGATCTCGTTGATAAGCTCGACAAGCTTGCGGTGCTCGAAGTCGATAGGCTTGATCCCGGTCTGATATTCTGAGTTCCAGTTCAAGAAAGGCATGGTTTGCTCCTCCAGCTAAGGTTCACGAAAAGTTTACTACAGCTGTATTTAGTGTTCGGAGTAGTAACTTCGCATTCTTGAGAGTAAAGTGGAGCCATGGGGAATGACTCAGCTTCGCTTTTTCGTGTGAGGTCATAGAACAATAGTAACACTCTCTATGTCCAGTTATGCCTCATCTATTATAAGGATAGACGTTTTGAAACAGAGCTGCTCTAACCCGTCAAGTGCCATATCAGCGAGAAGCTCGACATGGTCAGGACAAAGAGGATGAAAAAGAAGGTTAGGGTGCGGTTTTGAGTATAGAAAATATAGACGCCCCCCTTTCACCAGAATCGAGGGCTACCATCAATGATATGTAACCGGCATGCTAGCCGGCGCAAGCCCAGCCTCCTAGGGAAAAGGGAACATGTAGGCGAAGGCACGGGTGCCCGTAGAAACTCTCGATTGTTAAGTCTTAGCCACCATGAATTCAGTGATTTTCTAATAACACCCTTTACCTATCGTTTTTGAGCTGTACTGCGTGGTACCCGTGGTTGACGAGTTACATCCAGTTGATCCGAATCAATATTCCTCGCAGATCTTCGAATATTAGAATGTTATAATTAAAAGAATTACCACTCTATTTGAATGGTGGCAGTAACAATGACAAAGGTGATTGAATCTAATAGAAGAAGGGCTGGGGTAGATGCAAGACGCATCGATGCTATCGCGGAATGGCGTGCTGGGCTGACTGGTGTGACCGCCACACTGATTATGTTCGAAATCCTGACAGGTCTTGCCATCTACTTATTACCCTTCAGCCTTTTTAACCAATTTAGCGTGATTGCTCATACCGTCGCTGGTATTGCCATGGTATTGCCGGTGGGCTGGTTTGTGGCACGACACTGGTGGGTGCGACGCCGGGGAAATCTCAGCCACTTTCAATTATTAGGCTACATCTCACTCTTATTGCTTTTTATCTGCATGATGAGCGGTCTGGTCCTCACTTGGCAAAGCTTAGTGGGTTCGCGCATCGATTACACATGGGATTGGATCCATCTTCTCACCGGCTTGGCCATTGGACTTTTCGTGTCTATTCATTTGGCTACTGTCATTAGCCGCAAAGTTGGCCAAAATCAACCATTGCAATCCTTACGAAAGGCGAGATGGACCTTTTATGCCTACACATTCATCGGTGCCGCTTTAAGCATAGTCATTGCTGGTGTGTGGTCCTTGAGCTACCAAGAACCATCGCTTGTTCGGGCTTTTCCAGACGATTATGACTGGCGTTTCGGCGATGACAGACCGTTTGCACCGAGTCTTGCCAGGATTGATTCTTCACTGTGGCAAAATAAGCTACAAAATCAAGTGCTGCAGATCCTGGATGATAGTCAGAAAGCCGCCTATCTCAGCACAATCGAAAGTCAAAAAAAAGAACTTGTGGCTCCATTCGAGCGTATCCGAATGAGTTTGGTCAATCTCGATCCACCGTTCACACAACAACAAAAACTCGAGGCCGTTTTTCGTAAAAGTTCAGATCAAGTTAAGCTCAGTGGATCGGTGGATCCTCGTGCATTGGCCGGTTCCGAGGCCTGTGGCACTAGTGGTTGCCATACTGAAATCTATGAAGAATGGTTACCCAGCGCCCATCGTTACTCCTCCATGGATGATATGTTTCAACGCGTCCAATCCATTATGGTTGATGAAACCGCCCCGGAATATACGCGATATTGTGCCGGCTGCCACGACCCGATCTCTCTGTTTAGCGGAGCAAAAAATTCCGGCAATATCACCCTCAGCGTAGAAGGTTCCCATGAGGGTTCTTCTTGTCTTGTTTGCCACAGCATTGTGCAAGCCGATGTCCAAGGTAATGGTGATTACACCATACGAGCTGCTCGACGCTACGCCTATGAGCTAGACGACGGGCCCGTTGCAAAGTTTATTAGCGATTTCCTGATTCGTAGTTACCCCCAACACCACATTCATTCTTTTTCGCGGCCATTGTATAAAACGCCTGAGTTTTGCGCCGCCTGTCATAAACAGTATGTCGATAAAGAGGTCAATATCGATATCGGCAAGGTTCAAGGACAAAACCAATATGACAGCTGGAAAAACAGTCGCTGGTATCATGA
>JAAEPA010000542.1 GCA_024222475.1 Gammaproteobacteria bacterium
ACCGCAATCAGCGTCTTCCTGAATCTCCCGAAATTCCCTGGCTCTCGCCGCCCAGGCGATGATCACACCGACTGCGCAAAACAATACGACTGTGATCAGCGAAACCTTGAACGGAATTTCGTACAGAAGCATAGGCGACCAGTAATGCTCGTCCATGAATGTGGCCAGGTACGGATCCAACCCTACTATCGCACCGACTGCAATCCCAGCGAGCAAAAGCCCAATTAGCACGGATAACGAGGATGGATCGCTGGAAATCCGGTCGAACCGCTGCTTTATTGATGTGGTAGTTAGGATATTAGCTATTCGCATAGGGCTCTGGAACTCGAAGCGATTACCGAATAGTACTGTATCCCGTCAAGGCCATGTGGACCGAATAGCCTGATTGCCTAAGAGACGGTTTGTTGACCAGGGCGAAACCCCTTTAACGCGCTTTACAAATACCACAGGTAGTTTAAGGCGATAACGTCGGTATCGGCTTCCACATCGGTGCCATCAAAATCGTCAAGATCGGGCAGCATGGTGTAAGAAAGTTCGAGATCGCCGGGGCCGAGCCTGGCTCCAACGGTGAGGCCGAAGGCGAAATCCGACTCGCTGTCTTCGAATTTGCCGCCTCCATCGACGTCAATATCCACACTGACGACGCCATAACCGAACTTGCCCTTGAAGTAAATATCGCCAGAGCTTTTGTATACGCCGAATATGCCCCAGACGTCGGTAGAGATATCTCCAGAGAAACCGGAGACGGATGCGCTGTCGTCTTCAATAGTCTTCAGGTAGAACACCTCGTACCCATACCCCTCGGAGGAGGAGTAGCCGGCGACAAAGCCCAGGTTGTCCGTATCCGACTCCTCGGTCGAAACCTGTCCAAGTGTGACGCCGGCAAAGATGTCCTCGGCCAGTGCCTGGGGCGCCGTGACGAGAGTAATCACGAGTACTGCAATACGATTCCATTTCATAATAGTTTTTCAACGTTGTGGTTTAAATTGGCAATGCAGCACTAGGCGTCGGTACTGTTTTAACGCGGCCACAACACACGGATTCTACAACCTGGCAGAGATTTAGCAATCGGAGACTGAATATCCGGGACTAATCCGCGGCGCCCGCTTGAATTAACGCGATATCGACGGCCCGGCTCGAGTAAATCGGAGCTTCAGTCTCGCGATCCCTGTGGATTTTTTTATTTCGCAACGCCCTTGATTCGGGTTTGCTCGGCCGGTTTCACGCAGCGCCCGGACGTCAATATGATGGGCGTGTTCAGCGGCATCGAGATCGCGATCTGGGACTTTCTCGGCAAGATTCTCGCCGATACGTCGGACCGCTGGGTCGAATACCAACCAATCATTGACAAGATTCTTTCTCATCTCAAGGACAGCCTGCCATCTCTTCCCGATGCTTTGCCTGAAACCAGAGCGCATGGGAAATGTACAAGACGATCGATTCTCTGTGCCGAGGTCAGGCATGTGCGATGTCGGTACTGATTTCGTTGCCATCAATGCAGGCAGTGATCAATGGAACTATCAAATCAGGGCCCTGGCCACGAAGGTGGTCGAGCTCGTACCCGGCACCGAAATCTCGATCAACGCCGAAGCCCGCCCGACAAGCGCTCCTATCGTGTCAATTTTTCGTTGTACGCCAGGCTTGCGCCTGATCACCAGCCGATAGTCGATATCGGCACGGCTGTGCTGGAACTGAAAACGGGGCTCGAGGCGATGAATTTCGCGGACGGAAATTCCTGCGAATCCAACTATATGCGGCTGAAGATGCTAGAGTCACATATCAGGAATGGCAGACTCTCTGATGATCTGACCTGGGTCTCCTGATTCGAATATCCAGGCAGGGTGGGCCCGAATTATCAAACTTTACAAATCGCAAAGTTGGCCTCTCTTGTACCAAAGTCGAAAGTCAACCTCACAAGATTTCACGGTGCATTCGTCGGGGTGCCGCACCATCCTAACAGCAAGGACAGGATTGACCGGTGGGAAGGAGCTATATTGGGCGTGTCGGCGTAAATCAGTCAGATTTCGGAGCTGTACGATGTCATTAATATCTTTCATTACTTGCTGGAATAGTGAAAAATAGGGTGTTAATTCTCCCTATACTTCAACCATCGATCTGAACCACTCGACCTTATGTCCAGTCTTATCGCGGCCCTGAAGGCCCGGGCCGAGAGTCAAGCCGACGATGTCGCCTTGATTTGTGCCTCGCCTCATTCACCGACAGTTGAGTTCTCGTGGGGAGAGCTTCGAGACACTGTTGGCAGGTTCGCAGCGTTCCTGATCGAAACTGGCATCCAACCCGGCGATGTGGTCGCGATTTTGGCCCGAAAGCCCGCCGAACAGTCGTTGGCGGTTTTAGCCACGCTGGGTGCTGGCGCATTGCCCACTGTACTCTCTTATCCGTCACCCAAGCAGGATGAGGGCGCATTCTTTGGCATGTTGTCCTCGGTTCTTCAGTCCAGCGGCGCGAGATGGCTTCTTTGCGCCAGTGAGTTCTTTGGCAAAGCCCACGCGGCACTCGGTGCAATACAAGGCGAGTGCCTGTGCCTGGCCATTCCCGATAATGCACAGCTCGCGAAATTATGGCCAGCGAGCTTAGCGACGACGTCGGATGGGACGATGTTCCTGCAGTTTACGTCAGGGACGATGGGAGTGCGGAAGGGTATCGCAATCTCCCACAAGATGCTCAGTCTGCACAGTGAAAGCTTCGCAAAGTCTATCCAGCTCGAGCGAAAGGATAGAATCGTTTCGTGGTCGCCTTTGTATCACGACGGCGGTATCGTTCGGTGCTTTCTCTCAGCCCTTAGGGTTGGTGCTGTGGCGGTCCTGCTCGATCCATTCGAGTGGCTGGAAAATCCCGCGTTCCTTTTTCGGGTCATTCAAGACTACCGTATCGATTATTGTTATCAACCCAACTTCGCATACGCCTACTGTGCGGCACGCATCAGTGACGAAGAAATCGACGGTGTCGACCTGTCCCAGGTGCGGGCATTTCTGTTTGCTGGAGAACCGGCTCGACTTCGCACATTCGACGATTTCGTGCAGAGGTTTGGCAACTTTGGCGTACGAAGGGATCAGCTACAGGTGGCCTATGGTATGGCGGAAAACACATGCGGTATAACCCAAACCCTGCCTGGCGTTGAAGTTCGCTTCGACCACCTCGATCGTAAGTTGTTCCAGGAGAAGAATCGCGCCGTATTGAACAGCCAGGGCTCAGGTGACGATGTCATCTCGGTCGCTTCGTGTGGGTTTCCCATTGAAGGCGTGAGTGTTCGTATCAGCGGCACGAACGCAGATCGAAGAGTGGGCGAGATCGAAGTGACGAGCACATTTCAAATGCTCGAATATCTCAATGCCCCTGACCTGAAAGCGCCGTCTCCGGTGACCGACGATGGATGGCTACGCACGGAAGATCTTGGGTACATGTCCGAAGGCGAGTTGTTCGTCTGCGGCCGAAGCAAGGACCTGATGGTCATCAATGGCGCCAACATCTTTCCCGCCGATGTCGAAGAGGTTGTGCAAGGCGTCGCGGGATGCAAACCTGGGCGAGTTGTTGCATTTAGTATCGACAATGAGGAACTTGGTACGGAGAGCATGGTCATCGGTGTGGAGTCGGTGGACGACAGTGTTGACGCAGCACAACTCCAAAATGACATCCGTCGAGTTCTCGGGGCACGGTTAGGACTATCGGCCTCGAAGATTTGGGTTTGTAGGCCTGGCACCTTTCGAAAGAGCACATCCGGCAAGCTGTCTCGCCCGGAAAATCGTCGCTTGTATCTTCAAGAGCGCCGGGAATCCTCTCCCCGGTCCGAAGCGCCGACGGATGATTACCATGTTCATGAGGCCGCCTCGGCTGACTATGAAAGCATTCGAGATACGCTGCTGACGATTTGGAGTGACGTTCTCGGGGTTACGGTTCATGAAGATCAAGACCTTTTTATCGAGCTGGGTGTGGACTCCATCTCGGCCGTCCGGGTCGCGAGCGTCATCAACGACGCGATCGACACTCGGATACCACCAGAGCAAATTCTGGCGTGTGCGACCGTTAGCGATCAGGTCGAACGGATCTTGGAGGGCATCGACAGGGAGTCCTACATCACCGTCGTAGGGAAGGACCGACCCAAGACACCACTTGTGCTCGTCCACCCGGCGAGTGGGCATGGCTGGATTTATCTCAGGCTCCTCAAATACATTCAGGATCGGCCCCTCATTTTGATCGGTTCACCCGCCTGGAACGACCACAATCTTCTCTTTGATACCATCGAGGAGGCTGCGGAATACTACATTCGTGGTTTGAAGGCATTGCAATTTGCAGGGCCCTACTTGCTGGGGGGTTACTCGTTCGGGGGAACGGTAGCCTTCGAGATGGCAGCCAGACTGGTTCAATCAGGCGACGAGGTCCTGGCGGTGACGATGTTCGACTCAGGAGTCGTCACCAGCGGCCGTACCGTTCTGCGCAAGCGTCTTTCATACGCTCTGGCGAACTGGGCAACTCGCCACCCGGTTATTGGTAAACGGATTCCAGTAATCAATAGGGTCTTTGACATCCCTGAGGTTGCCACTCGTCTAAACGTCGCACTTCGGCCCCACCATTGTCGCACCGTGCGCGACTTGTTGCCGCTCGTTAGATACTTGCTGCCCGCGGTGACGGTCCCGGCCGAAGTCCGCAATGGCTCAGTTGAGGAGTTTTGCGACTGGGCCCTTCCGTTGATTGTCGACAGATTCAGCCTTGACGAATCGCGTGCCTTTGTTTCCGGCAGTGGAATGGACTTGCTGCACCAGGCGAGGGTACGAGCCAACAACGTGCGGCTCGTACAGCAATACGCGCGCCGGAATCGGTTCACTTGTCGCTTACTCTACTTTCAAGGGTCAGATGACGATCGAGCAGAAAGATGGGCAGAGCTATGCGACACCCCCCCCCAGATTGAAAAGTTCACTCTTCGCCGCGACGGTAATCGTACAATCCATTTGTCCATGTTCATGCGAGAGAACATCGACGTATTTGGCCCGAGGCTACGGGAGGCTCTGGATGCTCTCGACTGTTGACTAAACGGTTGCCGAGGACTAGCCCGCATATCTCACCACGCTTCGTCGCGAGGTCGTCGAGATGCCGGCTAGGCCATGAGTTTCTCGGCGCACCCACGAGCGTTTTCTTCGTTGCCGCCCGAATTCGGTGTTATGAGCAAAATCTTCATTTTGAGCCAAATTCATCTGTGGTCCATGTAACAAAGATCTTCGCGGTTGCGCCTTTTCAGGGGATCTAACCCCTTGAATTCTTATCCCGACTCCATAGATCCGGATGGAAATGAGTACGCTGTCCTTGCAGCGGCGAGAGAAAGGAATCCGCGCAGCGCATGAAGTCCGGATCACGCCAGAGGGGTGCAGGCCGGACATGAGGTCCCGAGAAATCACCCGGCCAATTTGCCTCAATGAGGACAGGCCCCGAGACGGTCACGGCTACGTCGAAACCGATGAGGAACAGATAATTCCGGTCCCCCTCCGTCAGAAGCCGGTGGACCCGGATGCAAAGGTCCACGGCTTCGGGAACGCAAGGGAGAAAAGCACCTTTGATTGGGGCACGGGTGACGGGATGTACGGCAAGAAAGCTGTCGTCCTCGGAAAGGTATCCGGCACTGAGACGGCCGGTAACCGGATCCAGGTAGCATTCCATACCCCCTGGGAAACGTTGTCCACGGCGGAGTCCGTCAACGCGACGCGCCAGGAGACGAAAAAACCGAGAACCGGCCCTGCCGGTCCCTGTTGGTGGCGATTCGCAAGGTCGCCAGAGTCGTGTCTCCCGCCAGCTCGGCCAGACGGGGATGGTTGCGCAACCGTGGCATGAGAATCCATTCCACCCTTTCCGATGACCGACATAAGAGCCGGATGAGATCGCCACCGGTCAGACGGACTTTTCCGATCTCCGCGAGAGGATCTTTCCGGAACATCGGGGCGCCCGGCCTTTCGATCGAGTACCCGCGCGAGACAGGATCGTAGAAAATCCGCCTCGCTCCTCTTCCCCCGTCGTCATGAGCGGATTTAATGAAGAGGTCGTCTTGGGGAATCGTCTCGTCCGAGACCAGCCATTCCGCGTTACCCCGCCGGAACAACGCAAGAATCGATCCGCCGGGAAGGCCGTTTTCTCCGAGGAAGCGAAAGAACTTCATCTTATCGTGGACAAGCGCCGCGTCGTGCTCGACGTCAGTAATCGTTTTTCCGGAGACCAGGTGTGAAATAGCCCGCACATCAAAATTGTGCCCGGCACCCTCGATGCGGCCGGCATACTTCGGGAGACTGAATTTCTGCTTGTAGAACTCCACCGGGAGCAGTCCGGGAAACCGAAAGCACGTCCGCAAGAGAACCGCCTTTTGCTGCCACAAGGAAGTCTCTGTGATGCGGCGGGTGCCGGGACCAGATGTTCGAACCGCCTTGGACGCGGTGGCAATCAGGTAAACCAGGAGAAAAGGTATCCAGTAGACTCTATATACCAGCCTGCCCGGAAGCACAGCGTGTAAAGCCAGAGCCGTCTTCCTCGCCGCGGGAAATCTAAGACAACCTATATGGAAAACCGACCATAATCCGAAGAGGTCCTGGTGCGCGGCGACATCCATCAAATCCTCCCATTTCGGGGGAAATAGAAGGAGACGAACGGCATCAGTAAAAACACCCGCGAGTGAAGCCGCCGGAAGCGCGGCCGGCTCTCCCACTCCCGCCCGAACGGCTTTATTGCGGGGGCGCAAGAGGGGCTAGGCCGGATGCCCGGAACACGCGCATATTCATCTGGAGTAGCCAAGTCCTGCCATAGTTTCGGCGTGAGCTTTCCAGAACGCGTCTTGAATATCCTGCAGCATTTGCGCTTTTCAACAGCCGACCTCGCCTTTGTCGGGGGAGTAGGAAGGATAGCCGAGGTATAAGAAGCATAAAAGCAGTATTTCCAGATAATCAGGTCAAGAAAACAAGAGTTCACGCCGATTATCTGGCACGGAGATACTGGATATGCCCGAAAATATAAACAAGCCAGCGAATTTTGCGTTTAATCTAGCGCTGACATCGACGCCGCGCAATAGCCATCTTGCTATCACTATCCTGGACAGATCAATGACCGGAAAACAGCCATCTAATCGTGAAAACGATGTGGTTCGCCTCATGGCGCCTATTGTTGGTGTGGTGGCGCTCTGGTTTCAGGCAAAGCACTGGGAAGAGATGTCAGTCTGTCCTATTTCTTTAAGATGGACCAGAATTAAGTCGATGACCTGTTGATCCTCTAAACAGGCTATGACCTTTGCAGGTTCGCCGCATTGAGTGCAGGTTGCCACCGGGCCGCGTTCGGATCAATGCTGAATACCTTTTTCAAGCACTGGGCCCAGGTCGTGGCCGACCGTCGTTCTTCTGGTGTTTTGTCCTGTCCAAAAGCTTTTGGTCCGCCTTTGCCCTGTCTGGCAGGAGTCACCAGCATCCGGTGCTTGCTTTTTGGAGCGAATACGCCATGAAACCGTGTGAAATTGACTTTCGGCCTTGGGACAAGAGAGGCCAGCTTTGCGATGAAGTCCAGGGGATCGAATATCAGATGGGTCGTGCCATCACTGTAGGCTGTCTTGATCTGATAGCGGATGTTGCCGGCCGCCGTCAGCGACAGGCGTTAGCAGCATGAGATCAAGATCAGCATGGACGGCAAAGGTCGGTGGTTGGACAATGTGTTTGTTGAACGGCTATGGCGCAGTGTGAAAAACGAGGAGGTATACCTGAAGGCCTACGACAGCGTCGCCGACGCCAGACAATCGCTGGAAAATACTTTACGTACTACAACCAGAAAAGACGCCATCAATCACTTGACCGACAGACGCCGGACAGCGTTTACTACCCACAGTCTGCCAGGGAGGCGGCATGATCCGAGGAAGCACTTATCGAACTGTCCAATCTATGGGGTCCATTTCTAACAACCGACCGAACAGCGCCTTGCACAATTGATATGGCTTGTCTTCGTTCATCCGCGACAGATTCGAACGCGATAGCTTTGAGCAACCCAGATGATACAGTCGATGCACCTGGCTCGAGATGTTATCGAGAATATTCCGCAGACTGTAACGACCGGTTAACTGTACCATAACCAGGCAGGTGAATTGCGACCAACGCGAGGCTTTTCGAAATGCACGGCCCGAATGGTGCTATTTTGCCAGCGATTCGAATTCATGTCTCGGAACTAATTTTAGGATTTGAGCAAAGATCGTATTACAATGTGCCAAGGCCTGATTCTCCTTTTTGATTCAACAAGTTATAGACAAACTCATTGTAACAAGCCGGCGAGGAATCAGGCCGCTTCTTTTCCAGTTAACGGGACAGCAGTGAATGAAAATAGTTGTACTGGGTGGTGATGGTTTTTGTGGATGGCCAAATTCTCTGCATCTTTCTAACGCAGGGCATGAAATCACTATTGTTGATAATTTGTCTCGGCGAAAGATAGATGTTGAATTAGAGGTGGAATCGCTTACACCCATTGCATCAATTCATACACGTCTTAACACTTGGAAAGAACTGACGGGTAAAGAAATTAATTTTTTCAACTTTGACATTGCTAAAGAATATTATCACTTACTTTCTTTTATCAAGGATTTAAAACCTGATGTCATTGTCCATTTTGCAGAACAACGTTCCGCACCTTATTCTAGCCTATCTGAACAGACCAAACGTTATACTGTTGACAACAATCTAAATGCCACCCACAACGTACTATGCGCGATTGCAGACTCTGGTTTGGATATTCACTTAGTGCATTTGGGTTCCATAGGTGTTTATGGATATCACACGACAGAAATGGAAATTCCAGAGGGTTATTTGAATATTAAGGTAGAATCTCGCTCTGGGGAGCAGGTCAATCAAGAAATACTCTATCCGCCTGATACGGAAAGTATTTATCACATGACTAAAGCACAAGATCAACTTTTTTTTCACTATTATAATAAGAATAATGGCATTAGAATTACTGATCTACATCAGGGGAATGTCTGGGGAACGCACACTGAAGAGACTAAGTTGGATGAGCGATTAGTTAATCGTTTTGACTATGATGGTGTTTATGGCACGGTACTCAATCGGTTCATTATACAGGCGGCTGTAGGACACCCCTTAACTGTGTATGGCAGCGGTGAACAAACCCGCGCTTTCATTCACATTCAAGATACAACGCGTTGTATTGAGTTAGCGATTAATAATCCACCGCCTAAAGATGCTAAAGTCCAAATATTTAATCAAATTACACAAACACATTGCGTGAAAGATTTAGCGGAAACCCTATCAAAAATGGTAGATGGAGTGAAAGTTTCTTATGTTGATAATCCTCGAAAACATATAGAAGATAAAGAAAATGAATTTTTTGTTGCAAAAAAATGCTTTTTATCGATGGGGCTTAAGCCGATATTTTTGGAAGAAGGACTTGTTTCAGAAATTCACGAGATAGCTGAAAAATATCAGCATAGATGCGATCGTTCGAAAATTTTACCGCCACGATGGACTTAAACGGCCTTCAGGTTTTACTCTAAGTAAAAAACGAAACTGGCGAAAAACGTCGGTTCAGGTGTTGAGAGTTTTTGACTTCTTTTTTGACGTTGCAGATAAATTAAATTTATCGCAGCCCTTTTCAGAAAATTAATTTCACAAATTTAAAAATTGAAAATTGATCGTATATTTTTCAATAAGTTAAAATCCCTAATGCCCGGAAAATTAATCGAACAAATTCAGTTGGTTAGGTGAAATTATTTTATTCATGTCAGCCTCGCGATTGGTAAGTAATTGAATCAATGGAATTCTTTCGAATAGCGTTAAGCTTAAAATCTGTAGAATTGTATATAAACTGGCTTTGCATTGGTGCCGTTTCTTGATGATAGCGACCAGTACATAGACCGACACTGCGATCCAGATCTGTGTCTTCACTGCATTCTCGGATGTGCCGAAAAATGATTTGATTCGAAGATGCTGCTTGATCCATTTGAAAAACAGCTCGAGTTGCCAGCGACATTTGTACAGCTCGGTGATGGTGATTGCCGGCAGTGAAAAATTGTTGGTAAGAAAGATCAGTGTTTTGTCGGTTTCTGGATCGTGAAATTTTATCCGCCGAAATTTGTCGGGGTAATGCTGAGCTGAATAGAAACCGGTTAATACGCCGACTTGATCGCAACGCAGCCCAATTGATTTGTCGATGGGTTGAGAGTAAAGCCGACGAAATTTCAGGTTCGACTTTGCTCGAATGATAAAGAAGGCTGAGGCCAGAGTGAATAGATGTAGTTGCTCGATATCGAGATAAGCGCGATCCATGATCTAGAATGCGCCAGGCTCTGCATAATATTTTCGAATTCAAAGATCGAGACACAATTACAGATACCCTGACAGAAATGCTGAGGACAGGATCACAACAACTGATACACCAGGCAGTCCAGATCGAACTGGAAGAGCTGCTGGCAGCGAATGCACATCGATTAACGCCCGATGGAAAAGCCGCTGTAGTTCGTAATGGTTACCAGCCAGAACGAGAGATTCTGACCGGCATTGGGCCAGTGACCGTGAGATTACCCAAGGTCAGATCAAAGGATGGAGAGGTGATCTGTTTTCATTCGGCCCTGGTGCCACCGTACCCCGTATGTTCGTAAAAGCCGATCCCTGGAAGCGGCCTTGCCCTGGCTTTACCTGAAAGGTATTTCTACTGGTGAAATGGGTGAAGCACTCAAATTACTGGTTGGTCCTGATGCGCATGGGCTGTCAGCGAGCACCATTGCCCGTCTTAAACAGGACTGGGCACAGGAATATCAACAATGGAATGAACGCCGCCTGGATCAAGACAAATGGGTGTATATCTGGGCTGACGGTATTTATTCAGGCCTGAGAGCTGAACAGACAAAGCTCTGTGCCCTGGTGATTGTTGGCGTCAATGAGCGCGGAGAGAAGCACTTCCTGGCGATTGAGGATGGTGTTCGTGAATCAACCCAGAGTTGGCGGGAAGTGTTACTGGGTCTCAAGTCCCGCGGCTTGAATGCCCCTCAGTTGGCGGTTGGCGATGGCGCCATG
>JAAEPA010000543.1 GCA_024222475.1 Gammaproteobacteria bacterium
AGTACGGCCTGCAGCCGGCGTAATCCAAGCGTCTTGCCTTTCATAGTCTTGATACTCAATGGTTTCATATTCATATGGACGTCCTTGCAGCTAAGGACCATGCACGAAACAACTTCCCGTTTTGTCGTCCAATTGCACGGCATCTTCGGCTGCTCCTCAATCGCGGAATCCTCAACGTAGAACAGCTACGCTTCCGGTTCCGCTCAATCGTCACAACCAAATCTACCATACACTTGGCCCCCAAATTCGGGAATTTATTTCGTGCACGGTCCTTAGGACCGTGCATGAAATAACTTCCCGATTTGTACACTGTCTGTTGTTATGACTGTAGGATATATGAAGCACTCGCCGATCTTTCAGATAAGTATGACAAGTTTCTGTTAAGGAGATCTGCGATGCTGGGCTACCACAAGGATGTGGAATGGTTCATGAAGCGTTTCCACGATTCTCTCCCCGAGAAGGATCGTCGAGCGTATGCTGCCATTGAGGCGACCAAACTAGGACATGGCGGTATCGGGTACATCGCCAAGTTGTTCGGCTGTGATCCCAAGACAATTGGCCATGGGAAACAAGATCTGTGCTGCCTACCTCCAGTGCTGCCAGGTAAGAGTCGAAAAAAAGGGGCGGACGCAAAAGGATCATAGAAAGCACACCAGGATTAGACGAGGCATTTCGAGATGTCTTGAAGGACTACACCGCAGGAGATCCAATGCGTGATGACATTCAGTGGACCAATCTAAGCCAACAAGCGATTTCTGACGGTTTGGCTGAATATGGATTTGAGGTCAGTCGCAATATTGCTAAACAGTTGCTAGACAACCACGATTATGTCAAACGTAAGGCCCAGAAATACAAGGCAATGGGCTATCACCGGGACCGAAATGCCCAGTTTGAGAACATCACCAGTCTCAAACAAGAGTACTTGGACTCATTGAATCCTATCCTGAGTATGGATACGAAGAAGAAGGAGTACCTGGGAAATTTCTACCGCGAGGGGCGGTTGTATACCCAGGAGATAATCAAAACGTACGATCACGATTTCACCAGTGCCTCCGAGGGATTGATTATTCCCCATGGTTTGTTCGATCTGAAACGAAACAATGGATACGTATTCCTGGGTACCAGTCGAGACACCAGTGAGTTTGCCTGTGACAACATCGCACGCTGGTGGCAAGCTTATGGTCGACGTCATTATCCTGAAGCCTGGTCTTTGCTGCTTCTCTGCGATAGCGGGGGCAGTAATAACGCTAGTCACTATATATTCAAAGAGGACCTAGAGAAGCTTACAGATCGCATCGGAATCGCAATCCGCGTGGCTCATTATCCGCCGTACACCTCGAAGTACAATCCAATTGAACATCGTCTTTTTCCCCACGTGACACGTGCTTGCCAGGGTGTGGTATTTAAAAGCATAGAACTTGTCAGATCGCTGATAAAGAAGACTCAAACCAAAACAGGTTTGCGGGTTTTTGCGAAAATTGTTGATCGGCTCTACCTAACCGGAAGGAAGTATGCGGAGGATTTCAAGGAAAACATGAGAATTGTATTCGATGTTCTTCTTCCCAAATGGAACTACACTGCCATCCCGGGGACACAATCCCTATGAAATCGGGAAGTTATTTCGTGCACGATCCTTAGGCCAACGTTCATGCCTTTGTCATCAATGGCCTGGCAGACCACCGGGCTTCGTGTGTCCAGGGAGAGAAAGTCCTGGGTGGCAGAGATATCGATCTTGCCGGATACGGTGATGATGATATCTTGAGTGTCTGGATCGTTGTCCAAATACTCATTCGGATTCAAGGTCATCCTGGTCAAGGTAGCGGACTCCCACGAAGGGGCAAAGATGGCAGACGCATCCCAGATCACCTGATTGGGATCAAGCGAGAGCATGCAGCGCCCCACAGTGTCTCCACAAACTGCCGGACCAGTCCGCTCAACACCTTGGAATTGACTTAAGACC
>JAAEPA010000544.1 GCA_024222475.1 Gammaproteobacteria bacterium
GCCTGGATGTCATCAACAATAAAGCACGTCTCATCGATGTCTGTGCTCAACTGGCCGAGGCTGGGATCAAGGTTTCGTTATTCATCGAGCCGGATCAAAAGGTCATCGATGCCGTGTGTCAGACCACCGCCCCCATCATAGAACTACACACCGGAACCTATGCCAATGCGACAGGCGACGAGCAATCCAGGGAACTGGAAAGGGTGCTCAGGGCCACGGAATATGCCCATGAAAGCGGCCTACAGGTCAATGCCGGACATGGCCTATGCAATGACAATGTCCAAGCCATAGCGGCCATTGGTCTGATCAAGGAACTCAATATCGGTCATTCCATCATCGCCAGGGCCCTGTTCGTCGGCCTGGCCAAGGCGGTTGCCGAGATGAAATCGGCGATGACCCGGTCCCGGGAATAATGCGCATCATCGGCACCGGCGTTGACATCGTCAGCATCAAGCGCATCGCCAAGATCCATACCCGATACCCCGAAACGTTCAACAGGCGAATCCTCAGCGAACCGGAACACCGCGAGTTTATATCGAAAAGAGACCAAGCGGCATTTCTAGCCAAACACTTCGCCGCTAAGGAGGCCGTAGCCAAGGCCTTGGGTACCGGAATGGGTCGCGGACTGTGTTTCACCGATATCGTGATTGACCACGATCCCCTGGGCCGACCCTTGGTTCGGTTTGCGTCGGATCAGGTGATGGATTATGACGCGAAGGATCTGGAGGTGCATATCAGTATCTCTGATGAGCAGGAATATGCGGTGGCTTCTGTGATTGTTGTTGATGGGGCGTTGTAAATACCTCTCTGTAGACTTGAGTAGGCTCAGCGGCCACAGCAAGTTTCGGTGAACGCATGCTCATCTATTCTACGGGAAAGCCCCTTTCGAGATTCTGGCTCTGCGCTTGCTCGATAAGAATCGTGTTGCACTTGATACATATCAAGGATCATCTTGATATTCATGGGTGAAAATGTCTATAAAAGAAACAATATGTGTGTTCATGAGGGTTCTTCGAATGTCTGTTTCAGGAACCTTACCTAAACTTGATTGGAAAAAAACTGGGTGATACTAAAATGAATCTATCCGGTATATTGGTCATCGTGCCTGCGGAAACTATCGGTGAAGGCATCGCCCGGCTGCAAGCCTTACCTGGGGTAGAGGTTTATCACAATGATCCTGAGAGTGGGCGTATTGTCATAGTACAGGAGGCTAAGACAATCGATGATGAGGTAAAAGGTCTCAAACGCATTAAGAGCTTGCCTCAAGTCATCCTCGCTGAAATGGTCTATCATTATTTTGCGGAGGATGGCCAATTGGTAACAAAAATACCTCAAGAGCTAGACGATCTGGAAGGTCTTCAGCACGGAGTCGTACCGGATTATTTAAATGACGGGTAAGCTGGATTGGATGGATATTGGAATTTTCGCCACCAACTCTCAGTGCTATTTCTAAATAAGATATCAAGAGGAGATTTAAAATGGAGGTATCACGCCGAGACTTTCTTAAATCCAGTATTGCCGCTACCACCGCCGCCACGGTAGGTATTCCTCTGGGTCAATCTGCTCAGGCGGCTGACAAGGCCGAGCAGGGGATACAATGGGACAAGGGGGTGTGCCGATTCTGCGGCACCGGTTGCGGCATCATGGTCGGAACCCAGGATGGCCGGGTGGTGGCTA